>JBEBIR010000653.1:0-2487 GCA_040080315.1 Gemmatimonas sp. | reverse complement strand
CATCAGCAGGGTGGCGGTGCCGGCCGCATCTTCATTCCGCCGTACATGGATCCGTTGGAGCCCAACATTGATCCCGTGCTGACGGCCAGCACGAATGCACTGGGCATGGCGATGGCGTGGCGCATGATCACCGAGGGCAAAGCGGGCGTCGCGACCAACGCGTCATACGACCAGTGGTCGCCGGCGCGACAGTACTCACTCAATCACCGCGGTGCCCGGATACTCACCGAAACGGCAAGCGCGAGACTGGCGTCGCCGGTGGATGTCCCGTTCCAGACGCTGGGCACTGCTCGTGGCTACGACGCGCGGGAGTCCACGTGGAATCACCCTTCGATCTGGAAGGGTGGGAAGTGGGGCATTGGTGACATCGTGTCGTATCAAGTGAGCGCCAGTTGGGCGATGCTCGTGGAAGCAGCGCGCAATCGCGTGGGCTGGCTGGAGAGTTACGCGGCGCTTGGTGATCGCGCGATGGCGGCCGAGCATCCCTGGACCAGCACGACGGTTCCGACCCTGTACGTGATCCCGAAGGAGCAACGGGATATGGCCGCACTCACCCGAATGCTCTGGACGTTGCAGCGCGGGCAGGTGGAGGTGTACAACAGCATTCCCGATGGCAACTACCTCGTGCCAATGGCGCAGCCGTTCGGATCGTACGCGAAGGCGCTGCTGGAGCGACAGAAGTATCCGAACTTGCTGGAGTATCCAGGCGGCCCGCCCAAGCGCCCCTACGACGTCACGGCTCACACGCTGCCACTGCTCTTCGGTGTGGATGCGCAGCCGCTGACCAGTCCCGGTATCGCACTGGGTCCGCTGGTGAAGCCGGTCGCGGAGCCTGTGTACAATGTGCCGGGTTTAAGCGGCACCAGCCGCAAACGCATTGCGATCTACCAGAGTTACAACGCATCGATGGACGAAGGATGGACGCGATGGGTATTCGACGCGAATCGCATTCCATTCACCACCGTGCACGACAAAGACGTGCGGGCCGGCGCGCTTCGCGATCGATTTGATGCCATCATCCTGCCGGAGCAAAGCGTGAATCAATTGCGCCGCGGGTTAGCGGCGCCCTATCCAGACTCGCTGCGCGGCGGACTTGGTGATGCTGGCGCCGAGGCCCTCAAGGTTTTCGTCAACGCCGGTGGCACGCTGCTCGCATTCAACGATGCCAGCGAGTACGCCATCGAAACGTTCGCGTTGCCGGTGAAGAACGTGCTGTTGGGCGTTCGCAACACGGACTTCTACGCGCCCGGCTCGCTGCTCGGCGTGGAGATCGATCGCCGTCATCCGTTGGCCGCGACCTTTACCGCGCCGATTCCGGCAGTCTGGTTCGAAGATAGCCCGGCGTTTGACATCACTGACGCAACCCGCGCGACCGCTGTTGCCCGCTACGCATCGACGGGCGATCCGTTGCTGTCCGGGTGGCTACTGGGCGGTGCGCGTCTCAACGGCAAGGCGGCCATGGTAGATGCCGTCGTCGGTAAGGGCCACGTGGTGCTATACGGCTTCAGACCGCAGTACCGTGCGCAGACGAACGCGACGTGGCCGTTGATATGGAGTGCGTTACTCAGTACTCAGAACTAAGTACTCAGTACTCAGTACTCAGTACTCAGTATTGCCTCAAACACACCAAGCTCGCGGTTCTTGCGGACATTATCCCAGGCGAAGCAGCGGCCGTTCATGGCCACATACACGCCCGGCGATAACGTCTGCACGAACGAGAGTGCGCTGCCGAGGTTGAACAGGCCGTCAGAGCTGCCAAACGCGTACGGGATCATCGCGCCGGTCAGCACGATGGTCTTGTCCGCGATGTTCGCGGCCAAAACGCGTGCTGTCTCGACCATGGTATCGGTGCCATGCGTAATCACAATCTGTGAGTCCCCGCAACCCTGACACGCCGCGATGACCGTCTCGCGGTGTGCTGCGGTCATATCGAGACTGTCGAGCATCATGAGCTCATCAATGGTGACCTCCAGGTGGCACCTCCCGCGTCGCAGCATTTCAGCGACATGCGAGTGCAGGAAATAGAGAGCGCCGTTCAGCTCGTCGTACTCCTTGTCAAAGGTCCCACCCGTCACGAAGATGCGAACCCCCATCTTATCGTGAAAACGGGTCGGCGAAACGCGGATCGGTCAGGAAGGCGCGATCCGTGAGCGTGTGCAGGAACGAGATCAGCGAGGCTTTCTGATTGTTCGACAGGTTGAGTCGTTTGGGTGAGCCATCGGCCGCCCGGAGGCGCCGGTCGAGATTCGGATTGTCCTGAACGCCTACATCATAAAAATCGATGACGTCTTCGAGCGTGCGAAATCGGCCGTCGTGCATGTACGGAGGTCTGAGCACGACATTGCGCAGTGACGGGGACTTGAGTCGACCGCCGCCAGCACCGGCGTCGCGACTGGTGGCGTCGAGGCCGTTGTTGCGTGCCTCGTCGCTGACCACCGCGTACGATACGTGGCAGCCTCGGCATCCGAGCGCGTCAAAGAGCGCGAC
>JBEBIR010000652.1:0-2492 GCA_040080315.1 Gemmatimonas sp. | reverse complement strand
TTTCCTTACGCCTTGGGGCGACGGCGTGTCGACGAATCGACGGGCGTCTGTTCGCGCGGTGCGGCAATGCGCACCGGTGCGTCGTGCGTGAGTGTGAGATGCCCTTCCACAATCACCTGATCACCGGCGTTGACCGGAATCTGTCCGGTGACGGAATCGGGAAGCACTTCCGTGTCCACACCGTTGCTGCGTCCCGGCAGGATATATGTCCACTGCGCGCGTCCATCCTTCACCACGAATACGAGCGGGCGCCCATCGCGTTCGATAACGGCGCGCGCCGGCACCAGTCGCCGATTCGTGAGTCGTGTTGCTTCCAGTTGTACGTCCGCATACATGCCAGGGCGCAGCGTTCCGTCGCCCACCACGCGCACGATGGCGCGCCCCGCACGCGTTGTTGAGTCGACCATCGGCAACACCGCGTCGATGCGGCCACGAATGGCGCGACCCGGTGCACCAGCCGACGTGATCATCGCTTCGCCGCCCACACGAATGAGTGGCAGATCGTGTTCGAGCACCTGCGCTTCGATACGCAGGTTGCGTGTGTCGACCGCAGTGAGCAGTTGCTGGCCTCCGGTCAATCGCTCACCGGCGGCAATGTCGATGCCGTCAATCATGCCATCGACAGGACAGGTGATGATGGCGCGCGATTGCTCCCACTTGGCGCGTTCAAGCCTGAGCCGTGCGCCAGGGAGGCCTGTCTTGTTCATCAGCGCGGTGCGCTGTGCGGTGGAGGGGCTGCGACCGGTGACCAACGAGTCAGGCAGGTAGAGTTCCAGATACGCCTGCTCGGCCTGATCGGTCGACGCCTGCGCTTCGCGCACGGCGAGGTCGAACGGATACGGGTCGAGACGAACGAGCACCTGACCTTTGGTGACGCGAGCACCAGGACGAACGAGCACCTGCGCAACGGTGCCGGCCACTTCGGCGCGGAGTTTCACGGCGGCGTCGGAACGAATCTGGCCGGTGGTGTTCACACGCAAGATCAGATCGCCCTCGCGCGCGGCGTCCGCGGTGACGGGGAGCGCGAGCTGGGTTTGTGGCGTGCCGTCAGCGTTTGCTGCCGCCGCTGATGTATCGCCAGCGGCCGGCGTTGTGGAATCGCTCGTCGTGGCGTCGCCCTTCTTGCAGGCGGTGGCTGCGGCGAGTGCTGCGATAAGCAACAGCGCACCGGACCTGCGGGAGAGTGCGAGGATCATGATTGACGGCGCAATTGAGGACCGGGGACGGCGGGACGCGGAAACCATGGCAGGATTCGCGGTCCCGTCATCCAGACTGGGATTGGATGTCGCGCTCGGCCAAATGGTTGCCGGATACTCTCAATGTGCGGCGTAGAAGTTGCGTTGGCGAGAGCGAAATCGCGCGCGAAGTGGCCAATGAGCTCAAATGAGGAGGCTGTGCGGGTTCCGAGGCCGAGGTTGTCATGCCCTGACCTCAAGGCGCGCTGGACGAGTCGATGTTTCGAAACTGAATTCCGTTGAAAGGGCATCTCGATGCATTGATCGCAAAGCGTTGGGTTTTCGCACCTCCCTGTCTCGAGTGCTGTACCAATAAGGTGTCAACGTGGAACAGCGCTAACGTCTCCGAATCATCCGTTCTCGCGATCAATTCGTCCACGCAAATTCTGTGGCCCTGGAAATCCAGAAGGGTGAGGAACATGCGGACGGCGTCCTTGTCGGTGTCCCGATAGACGATTGCGATGAGTCCGTTTGAGAGGACCGCGGTACCAGCGAGAATCGATTGGTGGGAGACGACCGTTGTGAGCTTCGCCTCCGAGACTTGGGCACGCGTCGGTCCACGACGGAGCCTGGGCACATTCAGAATTACTGCCTTCCCGAACGCTGGCTCCCACGCGATGATCGAGGAGGGATATTCACTGACCAGATATCTCGCACCTGTGACCGACGTCAGCAGAAACAGGGCGAATCCGTCAGCGACACAGCGTACGACCAGCGAGCGCGCAATATCTGGCGCGACACGCATTGAACTATCGCTGGCAGCGCTGGCACATCCTTGCGGTTGGTTCAGCGTCTCGTCGGCCAGATTCCCGCGCCGGCCGACGAGTTCTACTACCGCTGCCGACGATCCCTCGCCACCGCAGCTGACCACGACAAGCAGGTAGAGAAACCGGAGCAACGAGCGGTTCAGATTCCTGGCGATTTGGACCACCATCTCTCTGCTTCGATCAGGTGTCGCAGTGAATACCATCGCGATGACCATTCGGTGCTGACGTATCATGAGCCCCTTCAATCCTGCGAGACGAGACAAAGGGCGGCGACCCCACTTCCCGGTCTTTGTTAGAATCGGATTGGTCTTCCACATGGAGCAATGTCAGAGCCGGAGACGGCAGGAGGTCGCGAGGGAAGCCGGAACACGCTTAGTGAGACCGACGTAGAATCGTTCTCCGGACGGATGGCGAATCAATCGATCAGCGTTCGCCTGGAGCCATAGATGTAGCGAGGACAATCGGACGGTGGCCGTGAGCTTGTCTGCAT
>JBEBIR010000072.1:0-11039 GCA_040080315.1 Gemmatimonas sp. | reverse complement strand
ACGCATTTGTTGTGCTCGCCCTGATGGCGATATCGGGCGCACTGGTGACGCTGTGGGTGACGCGCGTCTCCGTGCAGCGACACGCACTTCACCTTCGGTCGTGAGTTTGATGTGCTCCAGCACACGATCATGAATGCGATGGATGATCATGTCGCCAAATACCACCCAATACGCTGCCGGCGCCAGTTTCATCTGGTACCAGGTACTGCCTTCCAGGCGCGTGCGATTGCCGGGGAGCGCCACCAGTCGGAACTCGCCGCGCCGCGACGTGAAGTATCCGTCGAGGTGTGGCGGTGCGACGTTGGCATACGGACTCCATTCGGCGAGCGCACGCGGTTGCGCGGTCACGTCGAATGACAAGCGCTGACCGGGCTCCCAGCGGGTGATCGGCTCCACGAACGCGCCGGTCGAGAACACGCAATAGCGCACGGCGCCCACCCCTTCGCCGCGAATCTCGGCGCGCACGGGGTATGCCACACCGGCACGGAACAGCAATGCATCGGGCTCGGGAATTCGCGGGAACGCAATCACCTGACGCCACACGCTGTCAGGCGGCGCATCGATTTCCACCGACGAGCGGACTTCTCGCAACAACGTTTCACCGGCGTCGGGTACGACGCGCGACTCGATGGCCGCGCTGAGCGGAAGCAGCAGGACACCAATCCATGCGTGCTGCGGCGAGCGGGGATCATGCAACGCGATACGTCGGCCCAGCGCCGAGCCCATCGCACCGATGGCGAGCGCAATTGGCGCGACCATGAGCAGGCACAGGAAACCTTCGGCCGCCGTTAACAAGAACACGCCGGCCACGACGAAGTAGGTGGTGGCCGTCACCTGAAAGGTCTCGTTGACCGAAGCCGGAGCGTGCCGATTAAAGCGATACGCCGTGACGGCGCCCATCAGGAACGGCGTGCCAAAGAACAGCGCCGACCCATAGTCGCCGATCAGATACGCACTCACCACGAGCATGCAGACGGCGATGCCGACGCCGCTGCCGATCGCGGTGAGCGCGCGTGGCAGCGAGCGCTCGAGTGACGAGACGCGGTCTGCGGCTTGCGGTGCTGGAGCGCCGGTTGGCAACGCGCTGAGCATCAGCAGCATGCCGTAGTTCAACACCGGCACGAAGAACAGCATCGAGAACCACGCCGACAGTCCCGCGTCAAGCGCGCGACGCATACTCATGCTCACGCCAACCCATAGGAAGGGCAGGGACCAGATCGCCAGGAGCGGCAGCAAGTACGGCGGACCAAACGCGGTCTTCGTTTCCGCCTTGGTGGCCGCCAGACTCAGATAGTCGAGGAGGTGCCACGTGCGGCCCGACGACGCGTACACTATGGCGGCGTCACTCGCGTACTTGAGCGCACCCAGTGTCAATCCGGAAATCAGATACGTTCGGCGATTGACCGGCGTCGCGAACGTGAACCAGAGTCGAAGCAGTGATTGCACGCCCGTGATGTGCTGTGCCATGTGGCGCGCTACTTGAGCCCCTGTACGAACTTCAGGTACGCCTCACGCTGCAACTCCACGGCGGCGATGGGGCCGAAGCACTGGAAGAACAACGTGCCGCGCGGAGTTTCGGCCACCACCGCGATCAGCAACTGGTTGGGACGGGCCGCTTCCGGTGACGAACCGGTGCCAATGCCGCGCGCGTACGTACCGCGGTACTCGGCGATCGTAATGGGGAATGGCGTGACGAGTTGCGTTCGCTTCTCCACCACAGGCTCACCAGAGGGATTGGAGAACTGGCTCTTCCAACGTTCGAGGTTGGCATCAACCGATCCGCCCTGTCCCGGGCCGAAATAGTACACGACCACCTCGGCGGACCCGGCTTCCATCGCCGGCGTCGCATACTCCGCCAGACGCATGCTCGACGACGGTGTCCGTGCACTCCAGCCGGCCGGCACCTCGGTCTGATACTCGAGAAAAGTTGCCCGAGACCCGGACGCTGGTGCACCCTGCGCACCGAGCGAGGCGACCGGGAGCGCCGCGACCACGGCGAAGAGGCGAACACGGAAAGGGAGCATGGCGAGCCGACTGGGGTAATGGACGGCGGACGTGGCCAGGGGTCCCCATCCCGTCCGCGGAGCAGTCTCCAACAATAGCGCTTTGCCGCTCCCCCGCGCTAACGTTACGCCCATCCACCCCACCCTCCCTTTCCGAGACAATCCACTATGGCACGTACCCGCGGCTATCTACTGGCAGTGGCAGCGCTGATGCTGGCGCCATCCATCAGTGCAGCACAGGCAGACAACGAGAAGTCACGCACCGTCGCCGGCGGCGGCATTTCCATCGCTGGCTGGCAGGGCAAGATCGATGCGAAGGAAGTGACGGCCGGACTGACGCTGAACGATGCGAAGCTCATGAAGATGGGCAACGACATGATGGTAACGACGGGACCCGCCGTGACGTATTGGAATCCGTCCAACAAGGCGTCGGGCAACTACACGGTGAAGGCCACGTTCAAGGAACCGGCGTACATGAACGTGAACACGCATCCGCACCCGTACGGCATCGTGATCGGCGGCAACGATATGGGCACGGATACGCAGAGCTATCTCTACTGCGCCGCGTACGGTAACGGCAATTTCATTGTGCGTGGTTTCGGCCCCGCGCCGTTCCAGATGAACGGCGGTCGCGGTGGTGCTGATCCGGCCGTGAACAAGGCGGCCGAGAAGGGCGCGCCGGTGCAGCAGGACATCGCGATCACCGTGACGGCCGCGAAGATCGACTGCATCATCAACGGCAAGGTGGTGGCTAGCTACGACAAGGCCGCTGTGGTCGCCGAAGGCAAGCTCAAGTCCACCGATGGCGTCTACGGGTTCCGCTTTGCCCACAACACCGATGGTCTCGTCTCGGGTTTGACGATGACGAAAGACAAGTAGCCTGACAATCGCTTGCTGACCGTCTACACGGCACAGCAGGTACACGCGGCCCTCGATTGGAGGACGCTGGAGTCGGCGCTCACTGCGGCATTCGCAGTGGGCGCCGATGTGCCTTTGCGGCACACGCATGCACTCAGTAACGACGACGCGTTGCTATTGATGCCGGCCTGGACCAGCGCGTCCATCGGACTCAAGGTGGTGACGTTCATTCCCGGCGCACCAGCGCATGGATCACCCACGGTCGGCGCGACGTACGTGCTGCTCGATCGCGCGTCGGGCGCACCGAAAGCCGTGCTGGATGGCGATGCGATCACTGTCCGTCGAACGGCGGCGGTGTCGGCGATCGCTGCGCGCTACATGGCACGGGCCGATGCACAGACGTTGTTGGTGATTGGCACCGGACATCTGGCGCCGTGGTTGGCGCGCGCGCACTGCGCGCTGCGTCCCGGCGTGTCCCGCGTGTTGGTGTGGGGGCGTGATGTGGGTCGCGCCGTGGTGCTCAGCGACACGCTGCGCGCGGAGGGGCTGCCGGTTGACGTCGCGCCGGACCTGGAGACCGCGGTGCGATCGGCTGACGTCGTGAGCTGCGCGACCACATCGCGCGATCCACTCGTGCGCGGCGAGTGGCTGACGCCCGGCACGCATGTGGACTTGGTCGGCGGTTTCACCCGCGACATGCGCGAGGCCGACGATCACGCCGTGGCACGCAGTCGCATTGCGGTGGACAGCTATCAGGGCGCGTTGTCCGAAGCGGGCGATGTGGTGGTTCCACTTGAGCGCGGTGTGATCACGCGCGCCAACATCGTGGGCGAACTCGCGGAGTTGGTGCGGGGCGAAGTAGCGGGGCGCGTGGATGCGAAGGAAATCACCTTGTTCAAGTCGGTTGGGACGGCGTTGGCCGATCTGGCGGCAGCGGAGGCGGTTCTGCGAGGGAGGCGCGGAGCTCAGGGACGATGACGCCTGATGCAACCAATGGTGTGAGCGCCGCGAAGCGTGCGGCTCGTGCACGCGAGCGCTATAGTTGGCGCTGTGTCTTGCGTGCAGTACGGTCGCCCTTTCCGGAGATGTTGATGTTTCGTCTGCTGCGTGTCGCAGGGAGGAGCGTGCCGCTGGGTGCGGCGTTCATTGCGGCGGGACTCGCGCCAACACTCCTCGCGCAATCGCCTGCATCACGTCCCCCGGCGCGGCCCAACGTCATCGTGATCATGACCGATGACATGGGATATGGTGACCTGCCAAGCTATGGCGGCAAGGACATCAAGGCCCCGCACATCGACGGATTGGCGCGCGCCGGCGTGCGATTTACGCAGTTCTACGCGAATGCCACGATGTGCACGCCCACGCGTGCCGGGTTCATCACGGGTCGCTATCAGCAGCGTTACGGTCCGGCGGTAGAGCAGGCGTTGGGCGGTGTCGCGTCGGCGTCGGCCGAGCGGGGGCTGGTGGCGACGGGGCGCTCGCTCCCGCAGTTGCTCAAGAACAGTGGATACACGACGGCGCTGATCGGCAAGTGGCATCTGGGATACACCACGGCCTACAGCCCGAACGCGCATGGCTTTGATCAGTTTTTCGGGATCAAGAGCGGATACGTGGACTACTACCAGCACACCGACGGTGCGGGACGGCCGGATCTCTTCGAGAACAACACGTCCGTTACCGCAACCGGGTATATGACGGACATCATCACGAGCCGTGCGGTCGCGTTCCTCGACCGCCACGCTACCGTGCCGTTCTTCCTGGACGTGGCGTACACGGGACCGCACTGGCCGTATCAGCCGCCCGATCAACCCTCGGTGGCACGCGACAACGCGCGTCATCTGATGCCGCACGATTCGGCGACCAGCACTCGCGCCGACTACGTGGCGATGGTGGAACGGGTCGACCAGGGCGTGGGGAAGATCCTCTCGACGCTCAAGCGTCTGGGGTTGGAGCAAAACACGCTGGTGATCTTCACCAACGACAACGGCGGTGAGTGGTTGTCGAACAACGCCCCGTTTTATCACGGCAAGTGGACGTTGTGGGAAGGCGGACTGCGGGTGCCCACGATCATGCGGTGGCCAGGGCGCATTCCCGCTGGACAGGTGTCGTCACAGGTGGGGATCACCATGGATTTGTCGGCGTCGATTCTGGCGGCCACCAACGCCACGATACCGGACAGCACGCGACTGGAAGGGATCAATCTGCTGCCGCTGCTGACGGGTCAGACGTCGCCGGTCGAGCGCACGCTGTTCTGGCGCACCGATGCTGGCGCTCGCACGCAGGCGGCGGCGCGCAAAGGTGATTGGAAGCTGGTGGTGGACGGCACGCATACGATGCTGTTCAACGTTCGCCTGGACGTGCAGGAGCGACGGAACCTGGCGGCGCAGCAGCCCGCGAAGGCACGGGAACTCTGGGGCGAGCTGCAGCGCTGGAGTACTGATGTGTCGCTGGAAGCGCGATCGCGGCGGTGAGTTAGGAGACAGCACATGTGCCCGCGGGATCACGAGCACATGCCCCGGATTGAGCACCACCCAACTACTTCTTCGGCGCCTCGTTCCCGATGTCGCGCTGAATGCGCCACTGTCCGTCAGTGTCTTTGCGCCAGATGACCATGTAGCGGCCGGCCCCCGAGACGGGCTTGTTGCCGACCTTTGTCGTGCCGGCGTAGCTGAAGTGCCCGATCTCCACGAGCTGATCGCCGAGCGGAATGACTTCCTCCGGGATGTCCTCCCGCGTCGAGACGGTGATCGTATCGAGTTGTTTCTTGATCCCTTCCACGATCGCCGCGCGGCCGCGCTGCCATTCGCCCGCCGGCTGGACAGACGCACCATCCTCGAGGTACATCATGCCCACAGCGGCGGCATCACCGGCCTGGAAGGCCGCCGACCACTGTTTCTCGCGCGCCTGAATCGTATCCTTCATGGCGGCGGCATCCATGGCTGCGGAGGCCGCAGGTACAGCGGGTGCCTCGGCAGGCTTCGCGCACCCAGCGACAGCGATCGCGCACAGCAGCAACGACACATGCATTCGAGTCTTCATGACGTCTCCGGACCAGGGGTGGGAGCCGACCTACGGTGCATGGAGAGATACCCGTTGAACTGCCGACCGCAAGCTTTCGCGCGCCCTCTACCGCACCGGCCCCAGGTACCTGTCCAGCACGCCAGCGACTCTTTGATCAGCTCCGTGCGCGGCACGTCGTGCCTGCCGTCGCACACGATGTACTTCTTGTCGGAGGTCCGTGTGCCGAGGAGCGTGAAGAACGGCTCCTGCGACGAGGCAACGGGGACGAAGTAGTCGTACTTGCCGTTCAGCATCAGCACCGGGGTCTTCACGCGCGGCAGGCTGTTGAGCGGATCCGCCTCAGGGCGATTGGCTGACTCTTCGTCTGCGGGTTCTGGCGTGCGCGGATCCATATCCTCATCTTGGCGCGACTCTCCCGCGAGCGATCAATGCTCGGACCACGCGGCCGTCGGGGTACGCCGTGAGCCCCCCGATACGCAAGGAGATCGAGGCAATGCCTCTCCACATCGTTCCAGGGTGCCGTGTGATCACAATTCCCATGCGGGTGCGGCTTGTCCTCGCGACAGGTCTGCTCACGCTGCCGTCACCATGCGTCACGGCGGCGCAGTCCGGACTCACGTCGACGCCCGCTTCACGCGTGTGGTTCCGACAACCCGCCGCGGAATGGAACCGTGCGCTTCCGGTGGGGAACGGGCGCTTGGGCGCCATGATTTTCGGCGGCACGCGCGAAGAGCACATTCAGCTCAACGAAGAGACGTTGTGGACGGGAGGGCCATACAACCCCGTGGTGAAGGGGGCAAGCAGGGCGTTGCCGGAAATCCGGAGCCTGCTCTTCGCCGGCGACGTTCCGCGCGCACACGATCTGTTCGGACGCACCATGATGGGCGTGCCGTACGAGCAGATGAAGTACCAATCGCTCGGCGATCTCCTCATCGCGTTTCCGGGACACGACAGCGTGACCAACTATCGCCGCGAGCTCTTGCTGGACTCGGCGATTGCGCGCGTGTCGTATGTAGTGAATGGCGTGACCTTCACGCGCGAGGTGTTCGCGAGTGCGCCCGACCAGGCGCTGGTGGTTCGCCTGTCCGCCAGTCGACCAGGCGCACTGACTTTTGATGCCACATTGCGCGGCACGCGCAATCCTGCGCACTCCAACTACGGTACGGACTACTTCCAAATGGACGGCGTGGCACCCAACGGTCTGCGCATCACCGGCAAGAACTCCGACTATCTGGGCGTGGCCGGCAAGCTGACGTACGAAGCGCGATTGTACGCGCGCAACGAGGGCACGCGTGGCACCGTCGCGGTGGACTACAAGACACTGCGCGTGAACGGCGCCGACGCGGTCACCATGGTGCTGGCCGCGGCCACGAGCTTTGTGAACTACCACGATGTGAGCGGCAACCCGGCCAATCGGGTGCGCGCGGTGCTCGATCGCACCGCCTCGCGCTCGTATGACGTGCTGCGGCACGACCACGTCGCTGAGCATCAGGGGTGGTTCAATCGCGTGCAGCTATCGCTGAATGGTACCAGCCCCGATGCGCTGGCCCTGCCGACCGATGAACGCATCAAACGCTTCGCCGATCACGCCGATCCCGATCTCGCGGCGTTGACCTACCAGTTTGGCCGCTATCTCCTGATCGGCAGCTCACGCCCCGGCACGGAGGCTGCCAACCTGCAAGGCATTTGGAACGACAACCCCAATCCGTGGTGGGACGCCAAGTACACGATCAACATCAATCTGCCCATGAACTACTGGCCCGCGGAAACGGGCAGCCTGAGTGAGCTGGTCGGACCGCTGGAGTCGCTGGTGAACGACGTGGCGCAGACGGGTACGGAAACTGCGCGCGAACACTGGGGCGCGCGCGGGTGGGTGCTGCATCAGAACACCGATCTCTGGCGCGCCACCGCGCCGATGGATGGACCGTCGTGGGGCGCCTGGCCGGTGGGTGGCGCATGGCTGATGACCAATCTGTACGAGCGCTTTCGGTTTTCCGTCGACACAGCGTATCTGCGGCGCATCTACCCGCTGCTCCGCGATCAGACTCGGTTCTTGATGGATGTGCTGGTGCCCTATCCCGGAAAGGGATGGCTCGTCACGGCGCCCTCCAACTCTCCCGAGAACTATCCGGCGTGGCCGGGCAACGGGCAGTTCTTCGACGAAGTGAGCGGCATCTCACTCACCGCGCGCACCATGGCGGCAGGCCCCACCATGGACATGCACATTATTCGCGACGTATTCGGCG
The DNA here is from genome assembly GCA_040080315.1 of Gemmatimonas sp. GTDB lineage: Bacteria > Gemmatimonadota > Gemmatimonadetes > Gemmatimonadales > Gemmatimonadaceae > Gemmatimonas. The sequence continues at coordinate 2,911 of JBEBIR010000072.1, read as the reverse complement.
CATTTACTGAAGCCGCCGCAGTCCTCAACGCCGACAGCGCATTCGCCGCTGACGTGACGATCGCCCGGGCGAAGCTGGCACCGAATCAGGTCGGCAAGTACGGTCAGTTGCAGGAGTGGCTGGAAGACTGGGACGACCTCGAGCCGCAGCATCGGCATCTGTCGCATTTGTGGGGGCTCTATCCCGGCAGCGAAATCACTCCCGAGCGCACACCCGCACTGGCCAGCGCTGCGGCGGTCACGCTCGATCGCCGCGGCACCGGCGGATGCGGCTGGTCGTACGCGTGGAAGATGGGGCTGCGTGCGCGATTGTACGACGGCGACAAAGCACTGGAGCAGTTGCGTGCACTCCTGACCAAGTCGTCGTTGCCCAATCTGTTCTCGTTGTGCGGTCGCGCACTGCAGGTGGATGGCAACTTGGGTGGATCGGCCGCGATCGCGGAGATGCTGGTGCAGTCGCATCAGGATGTCATTCGCTTGTTGCCCGCGTTGCCGGCGGAGTGGCGGGAGGGAAGTGTGTCGGGATTGCGGGCGCGTGGCGGGTTTGACGTGGACGTGGCATGGGTGAACGGACAGGCGACAGGCGCGGGTATCCGGGCACGCGTGTCGAATCGCTGTCGTGTGCAGGCGAAGGGCGTCGTGACGGTGACGTCGAACGGACAACGGGTGCGCATCAAACGCGACGCGGACATTGTGGAGTTTGCCGTGACCGCGGGACGCCGATATGAGCTGACGTTTGTCAGGGCACCGTCCCCCTCACGCTCGCCGCCTTCCGGCCGTCGTTGAGAAGCATCCGTGCAAACCGCCGCTCGCCCCTCAGTGGCACCCCTGGCTCTACGTCGTCTGACGCACCTTTCCGGCCTTGCCGAGCCGCGCAGATCGTCGCATGCTAGTGGAGAGCACCTGGCGAGGATCCTCAAATGTAAAGACGCGTTGGAGACGCTACTCTAGTGTAGTGTCTCACATCGGAGGGGGCGCGCGATGAGAGTGACATTCATCAGGCCGAACATCGGCGACCGATCGTCGACTGATGCAATGACGCCGCTGGTCTTTTCGATTTTGTCGGCCATGACACCAGCCCACATCGATCGTGTCCTCTACGATGATCGCCTCGAGAAGATCCCGTTTGATGAGCCGACGGACCTGGTTGCGATGACGGTCGAGACGTACACCGCCCGGCGCTCCTACGCGATCGCCAACGAATTCCGTCGACGCGGCGTGCCGGTCGTCATGGGTGGTTACCATCCGACGTTCATGCCAGCGGAAGCGCTGCAGTACGCTGATGCCATTGCCGTCGGCGATGCAGAAGGGATCTGGCCGCAGATTCTGGCGGACGCCGAGGCCGGACAACTGAAGCCCGTGTATCGGCAGCCTGAGTTGCAGCCCCTGACGTATGTGCAACCCGACCGAGCGATCTACCGCGGCAAGCGGTACTCGCCGATTCCGTTGGTGCAATACGCCCGAGGCTGCAAGTTCGCGTGCGAGTTCTGCTCTATCAATGCGTTCTATGGCCGCGCGTTGCGTCAACGACCGGTTCGCGAAGTGGTCCGGGAGATCGAAGCGCTCGACCGCAAGCATATCTTCATCGTCGACGACAACATCTTCGTCGATGAAGCCAAAGCCACCGAGTTCTTCGAGGCGCTGATACCGCTGAATATCCGCTGGTCGTGTCAGGTCTCGATCGACGCGGCCCGCAACCCTCGGCTGCTGGACCTGATGCGTCGCAGCGGTTGTCTCTCCGTGCTGATCGGTTTCGAGAGCCTCGATCCGGACAACCTGCGGCAGATGAAGAAACACTGGAATGTTCGACATCAGGACTACGATACGTCGATTGCTCGCTTCAAGGATATCGGCGTGATGATCTATGGCACGTTCGTGCATGGGTATGACCACGACACTCCCGACTCGTTCAAGCGGAACGTCGATTTTGCCCTGCGGCACAAGTTCTTCCTGGCCAACTTCAATCCGCTCACGCCGACACCGGGGACGGCCCTGTACACGCGGCTGCTACGGGAAGGACGCCTGATCAACAATCCCTGGTGGCTGGATCCAGGGTACCGCTACGGACAGGCCACGTTTCACCCCAAAGGCATGACGGCCGAGCAACTCGAACGAGGCTGCTACTGGGCGCGCAGGGAGTTCAACTCGGTGACCAACATCGCTCGGCGAGCCTGTGATCTGCGCGGCAACATGCGCACACCGTACGCGTTGGGAGTGTTCCTTGCCACGAACGTGATCTCGCGCATCGAAATTCATCGCAAGCAGGGCGTGGCGCTCGGCCCGCGCGATGAACCGATCGCGCCACTGCGTCCGGCACCGCCGATGCTCATGGATGATCTCGGGCGTCGGATCAGCAACTACTCGGAGGCATCTGGGCCGGTGCACGGCGTGGCATGAAGATCACGCTGATCAAGCCGCGCATGGGCACGCCCGACCAGACGCTGTACGTCGAGGAAGGGCGCATGGAGCCACTCACGCTGAGTGTCATCGCGTCGCTCACCCCGCCGGAGGTCGACGTCGTCATACACGACGACCGCATGGAGGCGATTCCGTTCGACGATCCGACCGACCTGGTCGGCATCACCATCGAAACGTGGACGGCTCGGCGCGCCTACCAGATTGCGGCCGAGTATCGGCGGCGCGGCGTGCCGGTGATCATGGGCGGCGTACACGCCACGCTGGCGCCTGATGAGGTGCAGCAGCATGCCGACAGTGTGTTCACCGGTGATGCCGAGCAAGGATGGAGTGATGTCGTGGGCGATTCGATGGCGGGCCGGCTGAAACGACGCTACGTCGCCGCGCCCGGCAGGCGGCACGGGCGGCGACTGCAGCAGCCGCTGGATGTCGCTGAGATCGGCGACGCCTGCCTCGTCGACCCTGGCGAGACGAATGTGGAGATCGATGTCGCGTCG
>JBEBIR010000651.1:0-2499 GCA_040080315.1 Gemmatimonas sp. | reverse complement strand
ATGCGTTTACGTCGAGACGGCGTGTATGTGCGCTTCGAAGAGTTCAAGGGACTCGAACCGATCGTGCGCGGCAGTCTTACCATCCATGCAGTGCCGTCCGACTTCGACAACGCCACGTCAGGGCGATACTACGCCACGACCACCGGCGGAAGCACGGGACCTGGACGACGCATCCTCCTCGATCTCGAGCATTTCGACAATCTCCTCCCCGGGCGCATCCTGATTCGCAACGTGCAAGGCGTCACGGGAGTGCCAGCGGCGAACTGGTCCGACATCCCACCTGGCGGTGGTCTCAAGGCCGCACTGCTGCAAGCGGCCGCCGGCGAGCCGCCGATGCAGTGGTATACGGCACGATTCAAAGGGCACGACGGCGCACCACTGCGTTTCCGACTGGCGACCTCTGCGGCGTTGGCGGTCGCGCGGGCGGCCGGCGCTCAGGTGGGGTGGCCACAGCATTTGCCGTTCGATCAGGCGGTGGTTCTCGCGCGATGGGGGCATGAGCAGGTGCGGCGCGTCGGCGCGTGCACCATTCACGGATCGGTGAGTCGGATTCTTCGCATTGCGGTCGCCGCCAAGGACGCCGGAATCGATCTCACCGGCGTGGTGCTGCGTGGCAGTGGCGAGCCATCCACAACCGCGAAGGTGGCGCAGATCCGGCAAACCGGCGCGACGTTTCGCTCTGGATACTCGTTCAGCGAAGTGGGGCCCGTGGGCTCGTCGTGTCTCAACGGCGACGGACCAAACGATCAACACTTCATGCAGGATCATCTGGCGTTGATTCAGGCATCGCGACCGATACCAGGCTTCCCGCTCGAGGTGCCGGCGTTCTGCTTCACCACGCTCCTCTCGACGGCGCCCAAACTGCTGCTCAACGTGGAATCGGATGACTATGGAACGGTGGATACCATATCATGCGGTTGCCGGTGGGAAACACTCGGCTTCGCGACCCACATTCGCGACATTCGCAGTTTCCGCAAGCTCACCGGCGAGGGCATCACGCTGGTGGGCAGCGACATGGAACGTATCCTCGATGAGCTGCTGCCGGCGCGCTTCGGCGGGAGCGCGTTGGACTATCAGTTTGCGGAAGAGGAAGACGAAAGCGGATTCACGCGTCTCACGCTGCTGATCGCGCCGTCAATCGCGATCGACGACGAGTCGGCAGCGATGGAGTTTGTGCTTCAAGCGCTGGAGCATGCGGGCGCCGGCGGTGCGTTGGCGCAATCCATCTGGCGACAGGCGGGCACATTGCGCATCCGCCGAGAAGCGCCGACGATCACCGGGCGAGGAAAGCTGATGCCGCTCACCAGTCGCACAGGACGATCATGATGCGAAAGTCCGCCACGACCATCGGCCTGCTGGCGATGATGATGTTCGCGCTGGGCTGCGCCTCGCGCGGCGATTCAGGCAGCAGCACGACCGGCGAAAAAGTCACAACCAAGCTGCGCGTCTCGCTCCCGTTGCACCTCAGCGCCGCACCGCTCATGATCGCGCAGGACGAGGGATTCTTCCGTGACGAAGGTCTTGACGTCGAGTTTCTGCCAGGACTTCCCCACGATGAATCTCTGGTGGCCTTGGTCACCGGTGACATCGATGTGCGTCCGGGACCGGTGTCAATCGGTTTCCTGTCGGCGATCGGGCAAGGTGCCAAGATTCGCATTACTGCCGGCATGGGGTATCTCGCGCGCGAGGGATGCACGTTCTACGGAATCGTGCTGCGATCCGGTTTGGACAGTGCGGGTGCGGCACGCATCAAGCGGATTCGCACCAGTCTGGATGGCGCGCAGCGGTATGTCACCAATGCCATGCTGGAACAGCGATCGCTGAGTCTGCAGACGGTCGAGTCAGTTCGCCTGCCGGAAGCCGTCGTTGAAAGCTCACTGCAGTCGGGCGCCATTGATGCGGCCGCTGTACAGGAGCCGGCGTTGTCGCGCATTGCGAAATCCGGAACGCTCTGGCTTTCCGCTCAGGCGGCCACGCCCGACTTTCAGTGGGCCGTCATCACCTTTGGCGAGCGACTCCTGGGCCGCGATCGAGAGGCCGGCATCCGATTCCTCCGGGCGTATCGACGCGGTATTCTGCAGTACAACGGTGGCAAGACCGCGCGAAACGTGGAGATTGTCGCCAAGGCCACGGGCGAATCGCCCGAGGTCATACGCAACGCCTGCTGGACCTCCTTTCAGTCCGACTCGCGAATCAACTGGGCGAGTATCGATGCGTTTCAGTCTTTCGCCAGAGCTGAGCGCCTGCTGGCACGTTCAATGTCCCAGTCGGATGTTTGGGATTCGACATTCGTTCGAGCCAGTGACAGCACGCGTGCGACACGACAGCCCTGACCTGCCACATCTATGCACATCGCGATGACCAACCACTTTATGCCGACCATCAAGCGATCACTCTCGGGCGTTGTCGTGCTCGTGGCATGCGGCGTTTCAAGCGCCACCGCAGCGGCGCAAGCGAAACCCGATTCGACCGAACGGCCGAGTCCACTTGGTGCGGTTG
>JBEBIR010000650.1:0-2500 GCA_040080315.1 Gemmatimonas sp. | reverse complement strand
TACCGCCATTGTGTTGCGCGCGTTGTGCGAGTCAATCGCGCTGCCCCACTTCGTGAAGACCACCGGCAAGACCGGACTGCACATCATGATTCCACTTCCTCCCCAGAGCACCTACGCGCAGTCGCGCACGCTGGGTGAGCTGCTCGCACGCGTCGTGCTGCGCGAGCTGGATGACATCGCGACGATTACGCGACATGTCACGAAGCGCGGAGCAAAGGTGTATCTCGACTACCTGCAGAACCGGCACGGGCAAACCATCGTTGCGCCCTTCAGCGTCCGCCCGCTTCCCGGTGCGACCGTTTCCATGCCGCTCCTTTGGGACGAAGTGAACTCGTCACTGGATCCCCGGAAGTTCACCATCAAGAACGCGCTCGAACGACTGGATCGGTTGGGGTTCGATCCTGTGCGCGGTGTGCTCGACGTCACGCCGGATCTCCCGGGTGTACTGCAGCGATTGGCGGCTCGCCTGTAGTCGTCGGCCGAACACGGGCTGATCACCGCACACCCTCCTCGGCACACGCTCCGTCCGAAGCCGCGCGCCACCGATGCGGGGCCATCGTATCCTTCCGCATGCGCTTACAAACTGCGTTTCTCTCGTCGCTGCTCGCCGCGATCGCTCTGGTTGGCGGATGTCACGGCCAGTCGCCGACGCAAGTGGGCTTCGCTGCTGGCGGCCCCCGCGTGCTGTTCATCGGCAACTCGCTGACGTACAGCAACAATCTGCCCGGTATGTATATCGCACTGGCAAGGTTGGCCGGGAACGACAGCGTCCAGGCCGCGGTGGTGGCCTTTCCGAACTTCGGGCTTGAAGACCATTGGGCCGAGGGCACGGCGCGTCGATCGCTGAGTCAGAACAAGTGGGAGTTCGTCGTCATGCAACAGGGATCTTCGGCATTGGCGTCAAGTCAGGTGAATCTGCGCACGTGGTCGGAACAGTTCGCACTGGCAATTCGGTCGGCTGGCGCGGTGCCGGTCATGTTCATGGTCTGGCCCACCACGTCATACCCAGGGGACTTTCCCTACGTGCTGCAGTCCTATCGCAACGCCGCGATCGCAGTGGGCGGGATCTTTGCGCCCGCCGGTGACGCATGGACGGCGAGCGGGAATCCGTCGGCGTTCTACAGCAGCGACGGACTACATCCCAGCATCCGCGGCACGTATGTGGCCGCGGTCGTGCTTCTGGAGCGGACACTCGGTATTCAACCGTCACAGTTGCCTACCACCATTCCGGGCACCACGATCGCCGAGTCGGATGTGCGCGCAATGCAGCAGGCGGCGCAAGTTGCGCTCGATCGCAATCCTGCCCGTCCAGTCGCTGCGACGCCCACGATCAAGACGCCGTGACCGACACGCGCGTCGCGTGCCGGCGCGAGCGCGCCTGGCGGCTTGTCGCACTCTGCGTTGCATCGCTCCTCACCGTCGCTCCCGCGCGGATGCGAGCGCAATCCGCGCAGGCCCTCATCGACTCTGCTGCGCAAGCGCGCGCGTCATTCCGTGCGGCCGGTCAGGCCGCCACGGCACGCGAAACGCTGCCCCATCTCCTGCGCGCGGCGCGCGCCTGGCCTACGCAACCCGCTTACTGGACGGCAGCAGCGCGCATGGGAGCGCGCGCGTCGGATACTGGGGTCGTCATTGAGGCCCTGAACGCGTTGGCGGAGATGCACGGCGGCGCATCACTGCTGTCGGACACGGCGGTGGGCCGGCTCGCCAAGGCACCGCCAGTCGATCGTGCACTGGCGCGCGTGGCGAACAACAGCGCGACGCTTGCGTCGGGTCGTGTGGTGGGAACGCTCACAGACAGCACCGTGTTTGCTGAAGGCATCGACGCCGATCCGCGAACCGACGCGCTGTACGTGGCGGGAATACGCCACGGCACGATCTATGAGATTCGTCCCACCGGGGGAGTGCGCGACCTGAATGTCTCACGCGCACCGCGCATTGGCGCCATCCTCGGCGTGCGCGTTGCTCGCGATGGCCGCACGCTGTATGCCACGACTGGTGGGTTGGCGATGATGACGGGATACTCCGCGGCGGACTCGTCGCTGGCCGCCATCGTGCGTGTGCGCATCGACGACGGCGCAGTCGAGGCTCGCTGGGACATTCCGGTCGATGGCGCCCGTCACTTGCTGGGCGATCTGGCCATCGCCGAAGACGGCACGGTGTACGCCAGCGATTCATTCGCGCCCGTGATCTATCGACTGCGGACGCACGCGGACTCGCTGGAGCAGATTCGACATCCGCTGTTCCGATCGCTGCAAGGCGTCGCGGTCCTTCCCGGCGGCGCGCAACTCATCGTAGCAGACTACTCGCATGGTCTGCTGCGGGTGGATTTGTCCACGAATCAAGTGACGCGAATTGTCGACGCGCCGGGCACCACGTCCCTCGGCATCGATGGCATCATCTGGCACGATGGTGAGATCATCGCCGTGCAGAATGGCATCGAGCCGGCGCGCGTTGCGCGCTTTGTGCTTGATGCCGCGCGGGAACGCGTCCTCCGAGT
>JBEBIR010000649.1:0-2504 GCA_040080315.1 Gemmatimonas sp. | reverse complement strand
GAATGAGGCGTACGGGCAGTTTTCTGCGTGGAAACTTCGCGACATGACGCACGACGAAGCGCCCTGGCGCGATGCCGATGCTCGCGGGCCGAACACCGTCATTACGCACGAAGCGCTCCGCGCTTTCTTTCTGACGCGGCTCGTCTAGTCGGACTCATGGCCGATCGTCAGGTACGGAAGCCGAAGGCCACCGGAAGTCATCGCATTGCGCCGAATGTTGACCCTGCATCAACGCAGCACGAGTCGCCGGTATTTTGTTTCCGATTCCTGTGCAGCGGATTCGGATCACGCGACTGCGAAGCCGCAGCTTCGCAGCAATTTGTTGACCGCTTGAGCAAATTGTCTGCGCTCACGTGGCAGTCGATCCATGACACCGATCATCGCAATGGGATGGGAATGGAAAGCATTCCCAAACACCAGATCGGCGGACTGACAACGCCCCGCGTTACTGATGATGTGAGGAAACTGCACGTCTTTCGGTTCGGCACGGCGAGGGGTCGCATCATCGGCCTGCGCCTCAATCGCGTGTTTGAGGTCTATATGATCGACGCGGAGGGTAGGGCATATTCGCACGAGTAGCGTGTGCTGACCACTTATGCACCCGCGATCAGTTCGGTCGCTCGATATTCCTCCACCCGAGTAATGGCTTGCTCAAGATAAACAACATCGTTGCCGAGGTGTTCTCACCTGGCGAGCATCTGCGCGAAGAGTTGGAGGCGCGAGGCTGGACGGCGGCGGAGTTCGCTGACATGATCGACAGTTCGTGCAAGCAGGTCGACGAACTGCTCGGCGGGAAGGCGAAGTTGACACGCCCGATGGCTGCGACGATCGCCGATGTGCTCGGGACGAGCACGCAACTCTGGCTCAACGTCGAGTCGGCATTCCGGCGCTCTCGACAAGACACGACCCGCATCCGTTACTGAGACGCACAATTGGAATCTGAGACGAATCCTCACGATCCGAACGAATCTCGCCAAGATCGTGAGACCCGCTCACGAATAGCGCTCGCGCCGCACTTGGCGAATTACGATGCGTTGGTCCGGTCGTACGACCAGCGCATTTTTCGTTTGGTGAGGAAGACGCAACGCAGTGAAGGCGATCCGAATATCGCTCGTGTGCGTTCCCTGTTCGCGTCTCGCGCCACCAACGACATGCAAGCGGTCTGGCTATTGGCGAGCAGTGGCTACGCGATTCAGGCCTGCGCTGCCGCCGCGACGATGCTAGAGAATGGCTACCGGCACACGTTCGTCTGTTCAAGTCAGAGGCTCGCGCGTGATTGGTACCAGCAAACGTACCAAGCGCCGTCTGTCAACGCGATGTCGTCAACGATATGCCATGCGTGCGGAACGCGACCGAAACGACGAAAAGGAACGCCAAGGCCACCATGGGAGTCTGTTCGAGCGTGCATCGAGAGCGTCCACGGGCTCTACGGAACTGAAGTGGACGCTGGCGTCGCGTACAGCATCTATCGGGACATGTGCAGCGCAAAACATAGTGACCAGACATTTCTCCGAAGAGCGGGGGAATCGAAGCGCGAGACGAATCGCGGTCCAGTAATTCGTCATGAGTTCGGTCCGAAGGGTGAACTGAAAGATGCGTACATCGCGCGGAAGGCGCTCTATGCGTGCCTCCATGCCGCAGGGGTCCTTTGCTTTCCGATGGCGGTCTTGACGGACGACCTTGCAGAGATGGACAGCCTCCTAACCGACGCGAACACCTTGTCAGCTGACTTGCCCGAAAGTATCGTGCGCGCCGGCTGAATACGGAGAACTGCCGGTAGATGCTGCTGCAGGCCGTCCAATCCTCTGCCGCCTGAGCCTAGATTCCGTCCGAGGTCGGTGCCATCAGCGAGGGCATTCTCGACTGCGGCAAGAACTCGTCGAGATCAGGCCACGAGTTGCGTACCAGTTCGAGGTGCGCAGCGAGCCGAGTTCCGATGCAATACTTCGCCTGCCGATGCTCCGTGAATATTGCAACGAGTCGAGCAGTCGATGCGCGCTGCTCGTTGTCACTGGGATCGTAGGACCAGACTCCGGCACCGCTCAGTCCTACAAGCTTTGGCAACGTGACGATCTTGTCGTCGCTGTTCAACATAGATCGCCTGTCCGCTTCAAGGAGCACATGGTATGAATCGTCATAGCCAGGAACGCCCAAGAGCAAAGCGGATTGGTGCGGTGCGTGAATGTGGATGGCGTCCGACGACACGTGCCGATTTGGAAGGTCGACCTTCGTGCGGTTGAACGTGTAACCAAAGATCATGTGCGCGAGCGAGGGACCGAGTCGAACGGGATACTGAACTCTATCCAGCGAGAGAAAAACACGACCGCTGAAATCGGGACCTCCATCAGGTAGCCGAATCGCTCCGATATCGATCTCATCCTCTGCTCGTGTGCGGCCAGTGCGCGGCAACGAGTATCTCATCGGCGCATCGGTCGAAATTGTGGTGTCATCGACACCGATACCGAAAGGCTCACCGCGAAACTCCTCGATAACGTGCGCCGCGG
>JBEBIR010000648.1:0-2507 GCA_040080315.1 Gemmatimonas sp. | reverse complement strand
CGCGTGATGAGTGCTTGTGGCACGGCACCACGAGCGAACGCCTGCGCGCTTGAGCCGAATCCCAGGTTGACGCGCGCCACTTGCGTCAACCCTTCTCCGTCGATCATCTCGCGCGTGATCGCCTGCTCGCCGGCGAACGTGAGCGCGAGCATGGTGCGGGGCGACAGGTCGTAGCGCCCCACGGCGCGCAGACGCAGCGTACCGCGGTCTGCACCGCCTTGTCCATCTACCAGCGCGCTGCCGTACGACGACGGCATCGGTAAGCCAGCGGTGGAGAGGCCCTGCATGCGATAGCCATCAACGCCGACGATAACGGTCTGTGTCCAGCGCAGCGACGGCATGATCGTCATCGTTCCGCCAAGCGTGTACTGCGTCATGTCCTGACCGGTGGCGCTGTCACCAAGCACGCTCGTCGAATCGACGGGCGGTCGGCTCACGGGCTCCGGTGAACCGGGTGGACCGACGATCACGTTTGCGCGCGCCGTTGCGCCGAACGCGGGACTCGCGCCACCAAACACCATGGCGGTGCTGGCATTGGCCTTCTGCAGCGACAAACGCCCCGTGCCGGTCACCACCGCGCGAGACAACACCATGCGAAGAGCACCATCGGCGAGCACACGACGTTCCGACGCGCCCGGCAAGTACGCGCCGACGGTGCCGACATTCAGCCCGAGTCCGAACGAGCGTCGTCCGCCACCACCACGAATCGCGATGGCGTGCTCCTGCACGAATGCGTCTTTCGGCGCATAGTCCGTCGCCGCGACGCCGGCCACGCTGCTCAGCTGCACCGACCAATTGCCGGTGGCCGTGCCATCATGTCGTGTGAGAATGTTCACGACCCCACTGATCGCATCAGCGCCATACAGGGCCGCACCTTGGGGTCCGCGTATGACCTCGACCCGTTCGACGCGCGCGGGATCCAGTTGCGTGACCAGCAACGGATTGGCGACCTCGATGCCATCCAGATACACCTTGGGCGCGCTGACCCCGAATGAACTCGCGCCGCGAATACTGCCATAGCGGGCCGAGAGCGTGCCCGCGGTGCTGCCCCACGTCCAGACGCCGGGAACGGCCAGATCGAGCGCTTCCCCCAGTGATGTCGCGCGCTGCCGTGCCAGTGTCGCGCCGTCAATGACTTCCAGCGCGAACGGCGAGCCACGTTGCGGCGCGCCATCGGGTGTTCCGGTGACCACGACGCGATCGAGTACGCTGGCGCGTCGCAGGAGTGGCGCAATCGACAGTCCCTCCGCCATCGGTCGGGAGGGTGCCAGCACGACTTGTGTGCTTCCGACAACGATGGCCCGTAGCGTCGTTCCGGCCAGCAGCGTCTCAAGCACGGCGCCCACCGGCGCACGGTCCAGCGTGAGACACACTCGTCGTCCCGCGGGAAGCAGTTCGTTGCTGTACGACAGCTCAACCTTGGCCAGTGCGGCCACGCGATCGAGGGCATCGCGCAGCGCGGCGTCGGGCATGCGCACGCTGACAATGCGATCCAGCGGCGCGGACCACGACGACGCGCGATCGGACACGCTGACGCGCACCGCACACACGGGTTCGTCGATCGTAAGAGACGCGACTGTGAACGCACCCACCGATGCGAGCGGGCGCGCCGACGCGGCGGGCGCGATCGTCAAGACGAGCGCGCCCGCAACCAGCACCTGTCGCATTCCGTGTCGTGACTGCATGCGCCTCAGGGTATCGTGCCGCGTCCCGCCGAACGAAGGATCACCGTATCTCCACGCTGCTCGGTGTCAGCGCCAATCATTGCGGCAATCGTGCTGACCACCGTCGCGGAATCCTGCTGAACCGGAATCGTGATGGTGTATCGGAAGAGCGCCGAATCCGAGACCACCAGATTGATGCCGTACCACCGTTTCAGATCGGCCTGCACTTCCGACAGCGGCGCGTCACGATAGGTCAGCTGTCCGCGCGTCCAGGCCATCTCGTCTTCGGTCACTGTGCCACGCGTCACCGCCACCGAGCCGGCGCTGACCAGACCACGATCACCAGCATGCAGCTCCACAGCTGTCGGCGTCGATGAAACGGCTTCACGCAGCGCCACCGTGCCGTGAGTGACGGCGACAGACACCCCGCCGGTTGCGTCGGTTTTGACCGTGAAGCTGGTGCCGATGTCCCGAATCTCCGCACCCGCTGCACGTACGGTAAACGGATGTGCGTCGTCGTGCGTCACATCGAAGTAGGCCGCACCTTCCAGGATCACGGTGCGATCGCCGCTTGAGAAGCCGGCCGCAACCGTGACTCGGCTGCCCGGAGCCAGCAGAATCCGGCTCCCATCGGACAACGTGAGCGAGTCGCGCTGTCCAACCTTCGTCGCCAACACCTGCGTGCGTCCGACCGCCTCGCTCCGCGCCTGCCACTCCCGCAAACCGGCGAACGCCACCAATCCAGCGGCCGCGGCGAAGGCATAACGCGCCCAGCCCCTGGCGGACGTTCCGCCGCCGACTGACACGTCCGCCACGCGAGGCGCGCCTCCACGGGAAACGGAC
>JBEBIR010000647.1:0-2509 GCA_040080315.1 Gemmatimonas sp. | reverse complement strand
GCCCGTGTGTTTAGCGCATCGCCCGAGGACCTTCCGTCACTTGTGGAAGCGCAGCATCGTCGCGTGACGGAGTTGGAACGTGAGCGGAAGCGGTTGGTGACTGATCTGTCGAGGTACGAGGCGACGCTGCGGTGGGACGAAGCTTCCGTTGACGCAAGTGGAGCGCGACGCATTCGCCTTGCTCCAATTGGAGGTCCGGTGCGGGACGCTGAGCCGCTGGTGCAAGCACTGCTCGCCATGGGCCCTTGTGCGGTTCTGGTGCTGAGCCCGTCAACTGGTGGCGTACTGTTGGGGGCATCGGAAGGCGGCGGCGTGGATGCGGGCCAGCGTTTGCGCGCAGCCCTGTCGGCAGTGGGAGGTCGAGGCGGTGGGTCACCTCGACTCGCGCAGGGCAGTGCGGCGGGTAAGTTGGAGTTGGAATCGGTGGCTGCGGCGCTCGGATTCTGATGAGCGCCACGGTCGATTCGAGGGCTGGACTCCTGCGTTTCCTCTAGATCGGAGACTGATATGCGCGTTCGAGACTCGTTACTGCGCACGGCCGTTGCGATCGCATTCGTTTCGATGTCGACAACTACACTGTCTGCTCAGCGCACGTCCTTCGGTGTCCTGGTGGGCGGCGTGGCGGCCAAGGTCACGGATGTGGATGTCGGGTCGGCCGACTTGTTCAACGGCCTGTCGACTGTCGAGAATCGCTACGGGTTTCAGGCTGGCGTCTACGTGAATCGCACGTTCGGCACGATGTGGTCGCTGCAACCGGAACTGCACTACATACAAAAGGGCACGGTGTTCGACGTCAGCGCGACGCCAGTCAGCGGGTCGCTGTCCATCGACCTGGCGTACGTGGAGGTGCCCGTACTCCTGCGCGCCGACCTTGGCACGGCGGCGTGGCGCCCGTTCATCACGGCCGGCCCGACCATCGCCATGCGTATTGGTTGCAAAGGAACGCTTGAGTCGGGCAGCTCCACGTTGAGCGTCGACTGTGACGAGTTCGAGGACAATGGCACCAAGCGCGATCCGTTCGAAACGACAGACTTTGGCGTGAACGTGGGAGCGGGGATCGCCGGCAAGATGGGCGGACGTAGCGCGTTGGTGCAGCTTCGCTACGGGCGGGGCCTCACCTCGATCATCAAAGACGCCTCCAGCAGCGCCGCCGCGAAGTCGCCCAAGAATTCCGTCATTTCGCTGGTGTTCGGATTCGGCAACTAGGCATCACACCTTTCAACCTTTTCGCCACTCCCGTGCCTGCGCTTGATACCCGACCGTCGTCCGATGAGCACGCGCCGTTCGCCCTCACGTATATCACCACCACGGCGCAGGCTCTTGCTGCGGTCGGGAACCCGAGTCTGCTGGCACTTCTGAGTGGACAGGCTCCTGCGCTGCGCACGCTGTTGGATGGCGTGGACGATGTCGCCGCGCAGCGCAGTTACGCGCCCGGAAAGTGGACGCTGGCCGAATCGCTGCTGCACGTCGCTGACACCGAGCGGGTCTTCATATATCGCGTGTTGCGCATCGCGCGCGGCGACAAGACGCCGCTGCCGGGTTTCGATCAGGACGCGTGGGTCCCGGAAAGCGGCGCGTCCGCACGCACGCTGGCGGACATCCTGACCGAAATCGACGCGGTTCGCGCGGCCAGCCTGGCGCTGATTGGCTCACTCGACGATTCCTCGGCCCTCAAGTCGGGCACGGCGAGCGGCCATCCCGCATCTGCGCGTGCGTTGGCTTGGATGATCGCCGGGCATTTTGCGCATCATCTCGAAATCACCCGCACGCGGTACCTCGGCAAGGCCTGAAACGCACTATTTTCCGGACTGCGAACGCCCGCCACCGCAGGGCCTTCACATTGACCGTTCTGTCCGGAGCCTTCGTGCCTGTCGCCTCGCCCGCTGCACCATCCTCGAGTCGCACCATCACGCGCCTCGCGATTGATACCGTTCGCACGCTGGCCATGGACGCGGTCCAGGCCGCGGAGTCCGGACATCCGGGCACCCCCATGGCGCTTGCGCCGCTGGCGTATGCGCTCTACGCGCGACATCTGCGCCACGATCCCTCGGCACCGCACTGGGTCGACCGCGATCGATTTGTGCTGTCGGTGGGCCATGCGTCGATGCTGCTGTACGGCACGCTGCACATGGCCGGTTACGACCTGCCGCTTGGCGAGATCCGCAATTTTCGCCAGTGGGGCAGCAAGACGCCGGGGCATCCAGAGGTGCATCACACCGTTGGTGTCGAAACAACCACAGGGCCGCTCGGCCAGGGCGTAGCCAACGCGGTGGGATTCGCCGTTGCCGAAGCGCATCTGGCCGCGACGTTCAATCGCGACGGATTTGCGATTGTCGATCACTATACGTACTTCATCGCCGGCGACGGGTGCCTCATGGAAGGCGTGTCGCACGAAGCGGCGTCGTATGCCGGTCATTTCGGACTGGGTAAGCTGATCGGATTTTTTGACGACAATCGCATCACGATTGACGGCCCCACGGACTTGTCGTGCAGCGATGATGCGGCGAAG
>JBEBIR010000646.1:0-2510 GCA_040080315.1 Gemmatimonas sp. | reverse complement strand
GGCGATGATCTTCATGATGATCTGCTGCGCGGAGCCGCCGAGGTGTGGCGGTTGTCCGGCCAGCATCTCGTACAGCACGCTACCCAGCGAGTACACGTCGCTGCGCGCGCTGATCTCCTTCTCTGCTGTCGCCTGTTCCGGCGACATATAGTGCGGAGTGCCGAGGCTCAGGCCAGTTTCCGTCATACGTCCACCGGCCGCCGCTGATACCGCGAGCGCAATCCCGAAATCGGCCACCATCGGACGGCCGTTCGCCAGCAGAATATTCTCCGGCTTGATATCGCGGTGGATCACGCCGCGAGTGTGCGCATAGTGCAGCGCATCAGCGACATCGGTCGCGATGTGCACGGCTTCGTCCACGCCCAGTTGCGTTTCGCGATCGAGCTTCGCGCGCAACGTCTCGCCGTCGATGAACGGCATGACGTAGTAGAGGAAGCCGTCCGCTTCGCCGGAATCAAACAGCGGCAAGATGTGCGGATGCTGCAGCGCGGCAGTGGTCGTGATCTCCTGCACGAATCGCTCGGCGCCGAGCACGGCGGCCAGTTCGGGCTTCAGCACCTTGAGCGCGACGCGACGTTTGTGCTTGAGATCTTCCGCGAGGTACACGGTGGCCATGCCGCCCTGCCCGAGCTCGCGCTCGATGCGATAGCGGTCGGCCAATGCGGCGGTGAGCCGATCAACGACTGTGCTCATGGCGGAACCTTCGACTTCAACTCCTCAAGAAAGTTCTCCACCACAATCAGCCTGCGGCGTTGCTGCGCATCGCGGGGTCGCAGCATGATGAACCGTGAACCGTCGGGCGCCACATCCCATTCGGTGATGCCGGGCAAGGGGAAGAGCACTCGCGGAACGCCGACGGCGAATGGCCGTCCTTGCAGAACCTCAACGCTCATCAACTCGGCCTTTCCGTTGACGAAGAATATTTCACGACCGTTGGGGGACCACTTCGACTGGGACGCGCCACCCGAGGACACCGGAGTGAGCGATTCGGATGTGTTGGGGAACGGCCGAACGTACGCCTCATATACGCCGCTCGCATCGGACTCGTACAGCAACCAGCGACCGTCGGGTGAAACCGAAGGATTGCGCTCCCGAAAGTCGCCGGCGACCAACGGCACGCGGGTTGAATCACGGCCCGGACGCGTGCCATAGATATCCGTCGTACGTGCATCGCCGCCGGACGCGGCGCTCGGAGTCTGGAACACGATCCACTGGCTGTCGCGACTCCATCCGCCTGCGCCTGCGCGCTCAACCAGCGAAACCGGTGCGGGGCTGCTGCCGTCAGCTCGTACCGTACGCAGCGTGTTTCCTTTGCCGATGAACGCCGAGACGAAAGTGAGCTCCGTTCCGTTCGGGTGCCATCGGGGCACGCGGTCGACACGGTCGAAGGTGACCTTGGATAGCTGTCCACCCGTCCGGCCCAACTGCTTGATCCAGACGTTTTCGCCACCGGCTTCGACGATCGTGATTGCCAGCCGAGTACCATCTGGCGACAGGGCCACTGTCCCGAACTCCTGGATCCAGGAGGAGTCGATCTCCGAGATGACACCTGAGCGGGACGCCCAGACCACCGTGCGTTCCGAGGCACCTGATCCCATGCCATACCACAGGGTGCCCGTCCTCGAAACCGCCAACTCAACGCCACCGCCGCCCAAGCGGATCGTGATGCCCTCCGCGAGGGCGATGGCCGGACCGGTGAGCTCGAGCCGATCCTGATCAAAAGGCGCGGCCATGAGCGCGCCATTTGACGTGACATAGAGGATATGTCCCGACGGTACATATCGGGCCAGAACTCCGCGCGCGAGAACCCGATGCTTGCGTGTCTTGAGGTCGAGCACCGCGATGTCGTTGGTGCTCGAGATGTTGACCCCGGGTCCCGCGCGATCGAGCGTGATGAGCACGCCGCGGCCGTTGGGCAATGCATCCGGCCAATTGTGCTGGTACTCGCCGGATGTTGAATCGAGCGTCGACACGACTTCCGACGCGCTGCCCCCCGTCGCGCGGATGCGACGTAGTGGACCAACACCGCTCGCATCGAAGTAGATGAAGCCATCGTGTCCCCAGGTCGCCCCCGGTCCGCCGACACCAGTAGACGTCACCAACCTGGGCGGGCCACCGGCGAGCGATGACACTTTGAGTTCGGCATTCCCGGCTGTGCCGCTCATGAAGCCGACCTCCGCTCCGTCAGGTGAGAAGAACGGATTGAACGCGCTCTCCGTCCCCTCCAGCTCCGTGATCGTGAGTTGGTCGCGTCGTCTCACCATCAATCGTCCGGTCGGACCGCTGTACACGAGCGTGGAGCCATCCGGCGACACGGCCATCGGCGCCCACTGCGTGTTGCCCAAGCCCTTGCCCGCGGGCAATTCGATCTGGTAGCGCGAGACCGGCGGAGGCGTCGGTTCGCGCCAGAAGGCCCACAGCGTCGTCAGTGCGAATGACATCGCCAGCACGATGGCCGGAATCGCCGCGCGTTGACGCCAGCTCGCGGATTGCGCGCCGGCGGCGTTCGC
>JBEBIR010000071.1:0-11118 GCA_040080315.1 Gemmatimonas sp. | reverse complement strand
GCGATCTGGCAGAGTTGATTCCCGCAGGCGACGCGATGTGCGTGATTTGAAGATGGGAGACGGGAGAGGGGAGACGGCAGACGGATTCGGCTTCACGATCGGGCACCAGTCGGGCTCGGCCCGTTCCGGACGCTTCACCACACCTCACGGGGTCATCGAGACGCCGCAGTTCATGCCGGTGGGCACGCTCGCATCGGTGAAGTCACTCGATCCCGACGATCTCACACGACTGGGCGCGACGATGGTGCTCGCCAATGCGTACCATCTGCACCTGCGCCCGGGCGACGATGCTATTCGCGCGCTGGGCGGGCTGCATCAGTTCATGCAGTGGCCTGGACCACTGCTCACCGACTCCGGTGGATTCCAGGTGTTTTCGCTTGAAGGACTGCGCACGATCAGCGAGAACGGCGTGGAGTTTCGCAGTCATTTCGACGGGTCGCTGCATCTCTTCACGCCCGAGTCGGTCATGCAGATCGAGCGGAACCTCGGTGCGGATGTCGTCATGCAGTTCGACCACGTGGTGCCGGGTCAGGCCGACGACGCGACGGCGCGTGACGCCATGGAGCGCAGCATTCGCTGGCTTGAGCGCTGTCGGATCGAGTTCGCGCGGCTTGCACGCGAGGACGCCACGGCACCGACCCCTCACCAGGCGCTGTTCCCGATTGTGCAGGGCGGTATTCATGCACGATGGCGGCGCGAGTCAGCCCGGGCCATTCGCGACATGGAACAGTGGGCCGGCATCGGCATCGGCGGGCTTTCCGTTGGCGAAGCAAAGCCCGACATGTACGAAATGCTGGAGGTGGTTGACGGCGAATTGCCAACCGATCGCCCTCGGTATCTCATGGGTGTCGGCTTTCCTGAGGATCTGGTGGAGGGGGTCGCGCGCGGGGTCGACCTCTTCGACTGTGTGGCGCCCACCCGAATGGGGCGCACCGGGGCGTTTTTCACCCGGGATGGTCGCCGGAATATCAAGAATTCCGTTTTTCGGCTGGACCCGTTGCCATTGGATCCGGCGTGTACGTGCGCGGCCTGCAGTCGATTCTCGCGGGCCTACCTTCGCCACCTGTTCGTCACGGAGGAATTGCTCGGGCTCCGCCTCCTCTCGCTCCACAATGTACATTTCCTCGTCGCGCTGATGCGCGAAGCGCGAACCGCGCTCGCCACCGGCACGTTCGACGGCTGGAGCCGAGCGTGGCTCGCCCGCTATCTGTCCCGCACGACTGTCACGTCAGCTTCCAACACTCCATGACCGTTCCTATTGCAGCATCGCTTGTGGCCATTCAGGCGGCCGGCAGTTCCATCGCGCAGATGGTGTTCATGTACGGCGCGATTTTCGCGATCTTCTATTTCGTGCTCATTCGCCCGCAACAGCAGCAACGCAAGAAGCACGAGGCCCTGATCAAGGAGCTCAAGAAGGGTGATGAGGTGGTAACGGCCGGCGGCATCGTCGGTGAGGTCCTGCACATCGCGCAGCAAATGAAGGACGGCGCCACCGTCTCGTCCATGGACGACCGTATCACCATCAAATCGGCCGATTCACGACTGATCATCGAACGCGGCCGCATTTCCCGGGTCGTGTCCAGCGCGGCGTCCGCCTGAGCGAGCGGTGTCGCTGCTCGACATTCACGTCCTCGGCTCCCCGATCCTGCGACAGGAGACCGAGCGCGTAGAGACTATCAGTGCCGATCTGCGTCGGTTGGTCGACGACATGTTCGACACGATGCACGCGGCGAAAGGGGTAGGTCTGGCGGCGCCGCAGGTCGGACGTCGTGAGCGCGTGGCGGTGGTCGACGCGGACGATGTGCGGCTGGTCGTGATCAATCCCGAGATCATCCTGCGCGAAGGGACCGTGCGAGGCGAAGAGGGGTGCCTCAGCCTCCCGGAGATTTACGCCGACGTCCAGCGTGCGGCACGGGTCATTGTGCGTGCCCAGGACATCGATGGCGCGTGGTACGAAGTCGAAGGCACGGAGCTGCTCGGCCGGTGTCTGCAGCACGAGATCGATCATCTGCACGGAAAGCTGTTTACCGACCGCCTCAGTCTCCTCAAGCGTCGGTCGGCGATGCGCGAATGGGAGGAGGAGAAGCTGAAGTATCCGAAGTTGCTGCGCGTGTTGCCGGTCGGGGATCTCCCGTCCGAACGCGACGCGGCCTCCGCGGGCTGACGTCCGCTTTCGAGAAGACCGTGCGGATCCTGTTCTGGGGCACTCCCGACTTTGCCGTCCCGCCGCTGCGTGCCTTGCTGGGTGAAGGCCATGACGTGGTGGGCGTGGTGACGCAACCGGACAAGCCCCGGGGTCGCTCGCGTTCGCAGGTCGACGCGACGCCTGTCAAACGCGTGGCCGTGAAGGAAGGCATTCCGGTCCTGCAGCCGGAAAAGCCGCGCGGCGAAGCCTTCATGGCTGCCGTGCGGGCGCTCGAACCAGATCTCTCGGTTGTCGTGGCCTACGGCCTTATTCTGCCGTCGGCGGTAATCGATCTGCCGACGCATGGAACGCTGAATATTCATGCGTCGCTGTTGCCACTGCTGCGAGGCGCGGCACCAATTCAGGCGGCCCTGCTGCAGGGGTTTCGCGAAACCGGCGTCACCATCATGCAGATGGTACCGGCGCTCGATGCCGGTCCCTCTCTGCACGTGCTGCGCACGCCGATCGACGACATCGAGACCTACGGCGAATTGCATGACCGGCTGTCGGAACTGGGCGCCATGGCCATTGTGCAGGCGCTCGCATTGCTCGATGCCGGCGTCGCGAAAGCGATCCCGCAGGACGATGCCCAGTCAACGTATGCGCCAAAGATCGATCGCACGATGGCCCGACTGGATTTTTCAGCGGACGCCGTGCGCGTCGCGCGGATCACGCGAGCATTCGATCCGCGCCCGGGGTCGTATTCCAGTCTCAATGGCGTCGAGGTCAAGTGTTTTGGGGCTCGTTTGTTGGGCGATGGCAGCGACGACGCACTCGATGAACCGACGCTCGCGTCGCCGCCGGGCACCATTCGTACCGCGGATGACACTGGCCTGCTGGTGCGCTGCGGCGTGGGTGCCGTGCGATTTCTTGAGGTGCAGCCAAGCGGGCGGGCCAGACTGTCGCCCGCCGCATGGGCGAGAGGGCGAGGTGCGCAGGTCGGCGATCGGTTCGCCGAACGCTGATTCCGCTCGACTATCTTTCCGGCATGGCCCTAGTCGACGGTGTCGAGCGCATGGCGCGCCGCGGATCAGCTTCGCCGATTGGCCCGCGCGGAGGTATTACCGACGCGCGGGTCGCCGCCGCCCTCGTGCTCGCCGATCTGCGTCAAGGTGACTTGCTCGACGCCGCGTTCGACAAGCGCACGCGGGAACTCGACGCGCGCGATCGACGGTGGTTGCATGAACTCCTGTGGGGCCTACTGCGGAAGCGCAGTCTGATCGACGCGCTGCTGGCCACTCGCGTGAAAGGTGGCCTCGCCAAGCTGGACGCGGACGTGGTCGATTTGCTGCGTGTTGGCGCGTACCAACTGCTCTATATGGGAAGCGTCCCCGCGTATGCGGCCATTGCGCAGACCGTTGAGATCTGCAAGCGCCGCGATGGCATTGGCGCAAGCAAACTGATGAACGCGGTCTTGCGTCGCCTCGATCGCGAACGCGACGCGCTTGGGTTGTCGGTACCTGGCGATGCCATCGCGGCGCTCGCGCAACTCCACTCGCATCCCGAGTGGGTGGTTGCTCGTTGGGTTGAACGCTGGGGACTCGACAGCACCGAGCAGTTGCTCATCGCCAACAACGAGGCCTCCACCATTACGGTGCGTCCGCATGGCGTCCTGCGCGATCAGCTTCTGGCGATGCTCGACGGTGCGGGCGTGGAGACCGCTGACGTTTCGCTGGTGCCGGATTCGATTCGACTTGGCCCAGGCGTGGTGTTGACGGAGCTCGGTGCGTTTCAACAGGGATTGCTGTACGTGCAAGATCCCGGCGCCACCCTCGTCACCCAGTATGCGGACATCCCCGCGGGCGCCGTGGTCGCCGACCTCTGCGCAGCACCGGGCGGCAAGGCGCTGGAGCTCTCGCGTCGCGCGTCGGTTGTCATCGCGGCGGATCGCAGCACGGCGCGTGTCGAGCGAATGTTGATGGGGTTTGGTCGCCTCGACACTCACAAGTTGCATCCACTCATCGCCGACGCCAGCAAACCGGCGCTTGCGCCTGTCGATGTGGTGTTGGTGGACGTCCCGTGCACCGGCACGGGAACGTATCGGCGGCACCCCGACGCACGGTGGCGCTTGCGGGTCTCGGATTTCGCCGTACTCGGCGTGTCGCAGCGCGCGATCCTGCGCGCGGCCGCCGAGATCGTGAAACCGGGCGGCTTGCTCGTGTACAGTACCTGTTCGCTCGAACTCGAGGAGAACGACGATCCGGTGCATGCCTTCCTTGCCGAGCACGCCGACTTCGCGCTCGAACCACCAGCAGTGAATGCCGTTCCCGCCGATGTTCTGGACAACGGTCTATTGCGCGTGCTGCCTCATCGCCACGGCGTGGACGGGGCATTTGCCGCTCGGCTTCGGCGGGTGAGCGCATGACGCGGAACACCTCCTCACCGCCGTCTGCGACGTCCGGAAAAACCTGGCTGATCCGTGGCGCTGTAGCCATCGTAGCGGGGTTGATCATCGGCGCCATTAGTGGCGTGGCGAGTGTGCAGCGCATTGAGCCAGGTCGCCCCGGACAAGCGGACTCGCTTGAACTCATGCTGGACAGCATTCGACAGCAGAACACGGCGCAGAATCCGCGCGAGCAACGACGTGCGGCCGACAGCGCTGATGCCGATCAGCGCGCGCAGCGCATTGCCGACAGTGTCGCGTTGGCGAACGACCCGGACGCGCCCGTGATTCCCAATGTCGTCTCGCTGGAAGAAGGCGCCGCGCGCACCGCCATCGAGTCCGCGGGATTGACGATCGGAACGGTGCAGTTCCGTGCCGCCAGCGCCGCCGCCGGTGTCGTCCTGGCCACCACACCCGCTGCCGGCCGGAAGGTTCGTGCTGGCACCGCCGTCAACCTCGTGCTCAGCGACGGTCGCACCCCGCCGGATACGACTGACACGCTATCACACCCTTCGCCTGCTCCGTCCCGCCTCCCATGACCGTTCGCATTGCGCCTTCGCTGCTGGCCTCCGACTTCTGCCGCCTTGGCGCCGAGATCGCCATGTGCGACGCGGGTGGTGCCGATTGGATTCACGTTGACGTGATGGACGGGCGTTTCGTGCCCTCGTTGTCATTCGGCGCGAAAGTCATCGAGGCGGCACGGCGCTCAAGCGCGCGCGTGATCGATGTGCATCTGATGGTGGTCGAGCCGGAGCGATACTTCGACGAATTCGTGAAGGCCGGCGCTGATGTGCTGACCATTCACGTCGAGGCCGCGCCGCACCTTGATCGACAGCTCGCGCGCATCAAAGAGTTGGGGTGCAAGGCCGGGGTGGCCCTCAATCCCGCCACACCGCTGTCGGCCATCGAGGAAGTCGTGCACATGCTCGACCTCCTGCTCATCATGAGCGTGAATCCCGGCTATGGCGGCCAGAAGTTCATCGAGTATTCGATCGATAAGATCGAGCGCGCTCGCTTCCTGCTTGATCAGGCGGACAGTGCGGCCGCGCTGGAGGTGGACGGCGGCATTTCCCGGGAGACCATCGCGCGGTGCTGGCACGCAGGCGCCGATACGTTCGTTGCCGGCAATGCCATCTTTTCGGCGACGAACCCCGAAGCCGAGATCGCGATCCTGCGCGGATTGTGCGCGGACATCGCGTGACGTGCGTGCGATGACGACGAAGCAGCAGTGGATGGTGGTGCTGAGTACGGTGGCGTTACTGGGCGGGGGCGCGTGGGTGGCGACGCGCGTGCTCGCCGACGGATTGACGTCGGTCGCGCCCGGTTCGGAGGCGCCGGGATTCATCGCGAGATCGCTCGATATCGCGCCGAAAATGAAATCGCTTTCGAACTATCGTGGCGATGTGGTGCTGCTCAACCTCTGGGCAACCTGGTGCGGCCCATGCCGCACCGAAATGCCCAGCATGGAGGCCTTGCATCGCGAGTATGGCTCGAAGGGACTGAGGGTGGTCGCGGTGAGCGTCGATCAGGCCGGTGTCGAAGAGCAAATCCGTGCGTTTGTTCGCGAGTACGCGCTGACGTTCGAGATCCTCCACGATGACACCGGCGCGATCCAGGCGATCTACCGCACCACCGGAGTACCCGAGACGTTCGTGATTGGCCGCGACGGCACGATTCGGAAGCGAGTCATTGGTGCCGAAGACTGGAACTCGACCGCAAATCGCGAGCTGATCGCGCAACTGCTCGCGGAACCTGCGCCGTGATGGTGTCGTCTGGGCGTTGCGTGCTTGGCATCGAGACGTCGTGTGACGAAACGTCGGCATCGGTGGTGACCGGTGACTCGGCGCGGCCCGTCCTGCGGTCGTTGGTTATTCTGTCACAGGATGTGCACCGGTTGTTTGGCGGTGTCGTTCCGGAGATCGCCAGTCGTCAGCATCTGGTGGGCATCGTTCCCACGGTACGGGCCGCGCTCGATGAAGCCGGCGTCACGCTTGGTGATCTCGACGCGATCGCCGTGACGCACGCACCGGGGCTGGTGGGCGCGTTGTTGGTTGGCACGAGCTACGCCAAGGCGCTTGGCTACGCGTCCGGCGTACCGGTCGTGCCCGTGCACCACCTCGAAGGTCATCTGTTTGCGACGCTGCTTGAGCATCCCGACGCATCGCCGCCGTTCACCGCGCTGCTGGTCAGTGGCGGACACACGCTGCTGTTGGATGTGCCGGCGTGGGGGACGTATCATCTGCTGGGACAGACGCGCGACGACGCGGCGGGCGAAGCGTTCGACAAGGTGGCGAAACTGCTGGGCCTTCCCTATCCCGGCGGCCGACCGCTGGAGGAGCTGGCCCGCACTGCCCCGTCATCGACTCGGCGGTTTGTCCGGCCCATGGTCCGCGCCAAGGCGAAGCCGGGTGACGACGATTACTTCGACCTCTCATTCAGTGGACTCAAGACGGCCGTCCTGTTGGCCGTACGCGAGGCAGAGAAACTGGGTACGTTGGATACGTCACGGGCGACGATTGCACGAGCGTTTCAGGACGCGGTCATCGACACGCTCGTTGAAAAGGTGGATCGTGCTGTACGTCTCCATCGACGAAAGCGCGTTGTCCTTGGTGGCGGCGTCGCCTGCAACGTGGCGTTGCAGCGAGCCATGCAAGATCGGCTCGAACGGCGTGGAGGCCGCGTATTTTCTCCGTCGCCTCGATTGGCGACCGATAATGCGGCCATGATCGCCGCAGCTGGGATGTTCCGTTTCGAGTCCGGTGAGCGAGCCAGCCCATCGCTCACCGCTCAGGCGTCGCTGTCGATACCCGGGTTGGCGCCCCCGTTGCCCCTGACGACTATGGCAGAGCTCGCATGAATCCAGACGGCATTCTTCATCATCCGACGGTCTTTCACCTCGGACCAATCGAACTGACCGGATTCGGACTGGCGGTCCTCGCGGGCTTTGCGATCGCCCAGATCATCTGCCAGCGCGAACTCTGGCGTCGCGGCCAGAATCTGGAGGCGGACGCGATGCCCGACGTGGTGATGGCCGCCCTCGTCGGGACGCTCATCGGCGCCAAGTCCTACTATGTAGTTCTCACCGGCGACCCAAGCGCCTTTTTCAGTCGCGGCGGTTTCGTGTTCTGGGGCGGCTTCATGGGCGCCGTGGCACTGTGCTGGGCGACGATCAAGTACAAGAAGCTGAGCTTCCTCCGAATAGCGGACGTCGCGGGAATCGCGCTTGCCGCCGGATACTCGGTGGGACGTTCGGGATGCTGGGCCGTGGGCGATGACTATGGGCGTCCCTGGACGGGCTTTCTGGCGACGCGCTTCCCCGAGGGGGCCCCGCCGTCCACCGTGTCCGTCATGAGTTCCCAGTTCGGCGTCTCGTTTCCTGCGGGAACCCCGGGCGACCTGGTCGTCGCGGTGCATCCGACCCAGCTCTACGAAGTGGCACTGGGATTTGTGATGTTCCTGGTGCTCTGGCGGCTTCGCAAGCACACCAGACCAGAGGGCTGGCTGTTCGGCATCTGGTGTCTGCTGGCAGGCATCGAGCGATTCATCATTGAGTTCTTCCGTGCGAAGGACGACCGCCTCACCGCGGGAATGACGACGGCCCAGATCATCGCGGTCACCGTGTTCACCATCGGCATCGGCATCCTGATAACCAGGAGCAAGCAACGGGCGGCGGTCTAGGTTACCCGACCATCGTACTCCCTATTGCCCAACGAAGCCGTCTCTGTGTATTATCCATTGTACGCTTTGAGAAACATTCTCATCTAACGCCGTGGCCGCCCAACTCCCTACCATCGACCACCAGACTCAGCCAAGCGCGCAACGGACATGCGCGCTTGCCTCGTGTCGTCCGGGAAGTCGCGCCACGGTCATCGACATCGGGTGTTCAACCGATGAGGCATGTCGCCTTCGCGCGCTCGGATTGTGCGAAGGCATCGATGTCAGTGTGATTGACGCTCGGCACGCCATGTTGCTCGACGTGCGCGGTACGCGCCTCGCCCTGGGCTCCGCGCTCACGGCCGGCATTACGGTCCAGCCGATTCCAGCACGCGGCTGAGCTGCGCTTGCGTTGAGTTCCATCGCTGGAGCGCTCATTGCGCCTGACGCGCTTCGCGTCGCGATCATCGGCAATCCCAACACCGGAAAGACCACCCTCTTCAACGCGCTGACCGGACTGCGTCAGCGCGTGGGCAACTTCGCCGGTGTTACGGTGGAGCGCATCGAGGGTTCGTTCAAGGGAGCCGATGGTCGTCGAGTCATCGTGCTGGATCTGCCCGGGAGCTACTCGCTTTCGGCCGGGTCGCCCGACGAGCGGATTGCGCTGGCCGTCCTGCTTGGCCGTGATGACGACCGATGGCGCCCCGATGTCGTACTCGTCGTGGTCGACGCGGCGCATTTGGATCGGAACTTGTTCCTGGCCAGTCAGGTTCTCGAATTGGGCATTCCCGTCGTGATCGCGCTGAACCAGTTCGATGTCGCCGAAGCGTCGGGCGTGCGCATTGATGTGCCAGAGCTGATTCACGAAGTGGGTGTGCCCATCGTGCCCACGGTAGCGATACGCGGCGAAGGCATCGAGCCAATCAAGCGCGCACTGATGACCGCCGTGACGCTTCCTGCACCGACACGACGTTTTGCGTTGCCAGAGGTGGCGGAACGTGCACTGGAACCGCTGGTGGCGTGCTTGCGCGACGATGGTTTCGCGGAGATCGCCGCCCATATGGAGGCGATGCGATTGTTGGGTGTCGACCGCCCTGAGCCGCACGTGGCCGCCGTACCGGGCATAACCGCCGCGATCAGCGCAGCGGCAGTGTCACTGGAGCGATCGGGATTTGTGCCCGGCCGCTTTGAAGCGGAGATGCGTTACGCGTGGATCGCACAGGTGATGGCGCGTTCCGTCACGCGACGGGTGAATGCGTTGCGCACGTTCAGCGATCGTATCGACGCCATCGTGCTGCATCGTCTGTGGGGAGCGGTCGTGTTCCTCGCGCTGATGCTCATTGTTTTTCAGGCCGTGTTCTCGTGGGCGTCACCGTTGATGGATGGCATCCAATGGCTGATTGCGACGGCGGGCCAATCAATCGGCGCGCTCCTGTCACCCGGTGATCTGCGCAGTCTCGTGGTCGATGGCATTTTCGCCGGCGTCGGGTCGGTGCTCGTCTTTCTGCCGCAGATCGCCATCCTGTTCGCCTTCATCGGCGTGCTTGAGCAGTCCGGCTACATGTCGCGCGCCGCGTACTTGATGGACCGCGTGATGCGTCGCGTTGGTTTGCACGGCAAGAGTTTCATTCCGATGCTCTCCGGATACGCCTGCGCCGTGCCGGGTATCATGGCGACGCGCACCATCGAGGATCCGAAGGACCGGCTGGCGACGATCATGGTGGTGCCACTGATGAGTTGTTCGGCGCGACTGCCCGTCTACACCTTGCTGATCGGCGCGTTCGTGCCGGCGACGGTGATCGTTCCGGGATTCACGCTTCAGGGTGCGACGATGCTCGTCATGTACCTGCTGGGGACGCTGGTCGCGCTGGCGGTTGCGGCAATTTTCAAGCGGACGCTGCTCAAGGGTCCGGTGCGTCCGATGATTCTCGAGTTGCCGCCGTATCGCTGGCCAAGTGTGAAGTCGCTGGGCGTGTCGGTGGCACAGCGCTGCCAGTTGTTTCTCCGTCGCGCCGGCACCGTGATCCTCTCGCTCTCCATTCTCCTGTGGGCGCTCGCGACGTATCCCAAGTCGGCGGTCGACGCCACGCTGTCGCGGGCAACTCAGCAGGAGCAGCAGCTGGCGCACTCGATGCTGGGACGCATGGGACACACCATCGAACCTCTGGTGCGGCCACTGGGGTACGACTGGAAGATCGGTGTGTCCATCGTGTCCAGTTTTGCGGCGCGCGAGGTGTTCGTGTCCACGATGAGCACCATCTACGGTGTTGGTGACGTGGGTGACAGTGAGCAAGCCTTGCAGTCGCGATTGGTGGAGGAGCGTCACCCAGAGACCGGTGCGCCCGTGTACACCCCGCTGATCGCGGTTGGTCTGATGGTGTTCTACGTCTTCGCGCTGATGTGCATCAGCACCATTGCGGTGACCGTGCGCGAAGCGGGCGGCGGCCGGATTGGTTGGGGATGGGCCGGGTTGCAGTTCACGTACATGCTGGCGTTGGCGTATGGCGCCGCCTGGATTGTGTACGCGGGCGGATCGGCCTTGGGCCTTGGGGGGACTACATGACGTTGCAGACAATGTTGGTTGTCGCAATCGTGGCGCTCGCTGCGGCGTTTGTGTCGCGGCGCGTCTGGCGTGCGATTCAGGCGGCGCGAAAACCCGCCGGTGGATGTGGAACCGACTGCGGGTGCGGCGACCAGTAGCTCGTGTTCAGCGTGAGGTGCGTCTCGTAAACGTGGAACAACAGACGAGAGACGGAGGACTGGAGACGGCAGACTCAGACCCTGCTAGCTAGTGTCCATCCTGAAAGGCCTCGTTCGCGATGATGGAACAACAGACGAGAGACGAAAGACGGGCGACTCGAGACCAAGACCTATAGCGTCTGAGTCTACCGTCTCC
>JBEBIR010000645.1:0-2519 GCA_040080315.1 Gemmatimonas sp. | reverse complement strand
GCATTGCGCACGTTGACCGTAAATTTCTTCTCCACGCGCGCCTTCTCGTCCTTGTCCACCGTGTCGGCCGTGATGAAGTACACGCGCTTCGCGTCGGGGGAAATTCGCCACTGCCCGACGCCCGTGGGATGCCTGGTGAGCGGTGTGGACTTGAGCGAATCCACCGGTGTTCCGGCCGCGATATCGGCCACGGCGATGGCAAACAGTTGCTCGTCGTCGGCCTTTCCGCTCCGGTAGATCAACGACCGGCCGTCCGAACCGATCGCGAACGTGGACACACCCTCCTTCGCGTCGGTGATGCGACGGGCTTCACCGCCATCGGGACGCATCACGAACAGTTGTTGCTGTGTGGCCTGCGCGGCAGGCGCCTCGCGATTGGAGGCGAACACGAACGCCTGGCCATTGGGCAACCAGCGCGGACTATTCTCGTTCTTGTCGCGCGTGTAGGTGAGTTGCCGAGTACTCGGGAGGCCACGTTCTGCCGACACCAGATACACGTCAGACTGCGTGCGCGCGTCCTTCCAGTCCGGTGTCGTCACGGTATACAGAACCCACTTGCCATCTGGTGACACGGCGGCCGCACCGGCTGATCGCATGCGCTGTTGATCCATCCACGTCATCGGGCGCTTGGTCGATTGCGCGTGCGCGACGGCGGACACCAACAGGCACGGAAGGGCGACGCCGATCTTTCGAAGAATGGACACGATCACCTCGGGAGTCAGGGGCAGCGCCGCGAATCGGGCCGCTCATGCCCTCGAACCTACGTCGCGGGACCTTCGGCCTCCAGTCGCCTCACCAACCCCAGCGAGCGATACGCGAGCACCATGTCCATCACGGCGTGTCCCACCATCGCGCCCACCAGCGTGCCGGTCTGCCACACCAGTGCCTGCAACAGCAGGCCTTTCACAAAGACAATGACCATGCTCTTCCACCCCTGTACCCAGTGCGCAAGGGCGAACGCCAGCGCAATCAGCAGCGCCGCCGCGGGCGCGCTGTAGGGCTGCTCACCGATCCACCAGCGCACCGCGTTGTAACCCATGCCGCGATAGGCGGCTTCTTCACACACACCAGCGGCGACGGCGCAGGCGGTGAACGCCAACCAGTCGTTTCGGGTGCGCGGCACCAGCATCAACCACGGCATGGCGCGCAACTCCTGCGGCGAGCGCCAGAGCCG
This sequence comes from Gemmatimonas sp., assembly GCA_040080315.1. Taxonomy (GTDB): domain Bacteria; phylum Gemmatimonadota; class Gemmatimonadetes; order Gemmatimonadales; family Gemmatimonadaceae; genus Gemmatimonas. The sequence continues at coordinate 1,345 of JBEBIR010000645.1, read as the reverse complement.
ACTCAGCATTGCCACCGCGAAACTGACATTGAACCACACGAAACATGCTGTGAGCTCACGCGCCCCGAAGCGTGGAACCGCGAAGAGATCGACACCCACCTCACGCGCCGCCAGGCACGCCAGCGTGAGGAGGACCGCCATGTTGACCAACGTGTTGAGATAGATGCGCGCTGGCGAAGGCAGGATTGGCGTGGACGGTTGACCAGCCGCATCCGCCGCATCACGATGCGCGCGCAAACGGGTCAAGAGGCGCGAGCTTCGGTACGCAGTCCATGGCAGCAGTAGAAACAGGTATGCCAGCAGGAGCAGGCTGATCGGTGATAGCGGCATCTACACTCCTTCGGGACGGTTGGGACGCGCAGGGACAATACTGCGCAGACCCGTCCTTTGCCGGTCTTGTGACGCTTGACCCACCGGGGCGCCCGACCCAATTTGAATCCGAATACGTATTCGGATCCTCATTCCCGGGACACGATGCAGAAAGGCCGGTTACTCACGCCGATGCCGCCGCAGCAGGCCCGTAGTCGCGAGACGCAGGAGGCCCTGCTGGTGGCCGCCGAGCATGTGTTTTCCGACGTCGGCATCGCCCAGGCCACGGTATCCGAGATCTGCGAGCGCGCTGGCGTCGCCGTGGGAACGTTTTACGGTCGTTTTCCGGACAAGGACGCGCTTCTGCTGTATTGGTACGAGCGGTTCTTCAAACGGGGACGCGTGACGTTCGATCGGGCGTTTTCCGACACGATGTGGGAGGGACGCGCGGCCGCCGAGGTGATACGCGGGTGGGTGCAGTCGCGCGTGCTGCACTATCGCAAGAATCGCAAGCTGCTGAAGGCCTTGCTGCTGTATGTGCGCGGCCGACCCGCACCGGAATTCAAGCCGTTCGCGCGGCAATTGCAGTTGCCGGCGTTGCAACGGCTCACCGACCTGCTCAACGCCAGGCGCGACGGCTGGCGCCACCCTGATCCGGTCAACGCGCTGCCCATGGCGGTGGTCATGATGGAGTCGAGCGTGCAATCGGTGGTGCTGTTCAACGATCAGCGTGTCGATGACGCGCAGATGTCCGACGATGAACTGGTGGATCAACTGACGGATGCGATGTGCTGCTACCTGAGGGTTGCCTGATGTCGAGAATTCGCCTGGTCCTGTGTCTCTGTGTCATCGCCGCGTGGCCTTCGGTTGGCGCGGCGCAGTCCGTGGGAGAGGGCGCCATCCGCGCCGTCCACACGCGATGGAACGGCAAGACGTACCGCACACTGACGTTCGTGCAGGAAACGCAGTTTGGAGACGGTCGCAAGGAAATCTGGTACGAGTCACTCAAGGCACCCGGCCTGCTCCGTATTGATAT
>JBEBIR010000644.1:0-2522 GCA_040080315.1 Gemmatimonas sp. | reverse complement strand
CTCAGGTCCACGGCGAATCGCCGGATCTGTTCGTTGTCCACGCTGGCAGACGGCAGATTGAGCTGGCCGTCCAGATCGATGTCCTCTTCGTCGAGTCGATTGTTGCGCACCGAACACACCGCGCGACTGTCGCCAAGGACTTGCACGATGGAAATCGCCTGCGTGCATAGCGGAACCTTGTTGGCCGTGGTGATCGACGTGGGCGACACGGTGCGATCGACGACGACGATGGTGTCCGCCACGTGACCGGCCAATCCCTTGTCATTCTCGACCGCGTTGAACGCGCGGGAAAACGGATCGCGTTCCGAATCGAATCGGTCGTATCCTACCAGACGCTTGCCGCGATACGTGGAATCGACGGGCAATCCCGCGCGTACCGGTGGATTCACCGTGAGCGTCTCGGGAGCGAACGACACGCTATTCTCGCTGATGTCTCCGAAATCGAACACCAGCGTTGGATTGCGCCGCAGTTTGCTCTGCTCGGACTGCACCAGCACGAAGAATTCCACATTCTCGATACGCGACAAGTCAGCACCACTCGGATTGAGCACCGTGCGCAGGGAGCGCCACCGGCGACCGCTGGGTGTCGTGCCCATCATCGAGTTGTCGCCAATGGTCCACGCGAAGCGTCGTCGACCCGTGCCTGGCTCGAAGTCGAAGATGCCGCCCGTCCGCAACGGGTACAGTGTCATCCACAACAACTGCTCCGCGGGCTGAATGCCGCCTCCGGTGTCACGCACGGCTGGATCGATCTGATTGATGCTGTACTGCACATAGTTGCCGACGCCGTCGACGCCATTGTTCTGATAGGCGATGGTGCCCGCGCGATTGAGATTGAGTGTCGAGGCACCAATCAATCCGGGAAGCACGCTGCCGAGCGCGGGACGCGAGCTCACATACCAGGCGGCCTCGGACAGCGAGATTCCAAGCCCGGCATCGCCCTCGAAACTCTCGACATAGGCCTGCCCCGCCGAGTTGGGCTGCGGTTTGCTCATGGCGAACTCACCCTGCACCGCGAGTCGTGAGCGCGTGGTGCCGGCGCCAAAGGGGAGCTTCCGCACCAGGCGGTTGAGCAGCGTCGCATCCCACGTCATGTTGCCGTTCACACCGGCCACCAGGGATCCGATGGGTTCGAAGCCCAGCGGCGGTCGATTGTACCCGGAGCGCTGTTGCTGAGAAATGGCGGTGAACGACAGCTGGCCGTTCTCAAGTGGAAACTGCGACGCGAATCCGAGAATGGTGATGGGCGCCGACGCGAACAGCGGATTCTCCTCGTATCGCACGCTCACTTGTCGTGGCCGTGGGAACAGCGTATCACCGCGCGCGAAGGAGATGGTGCCCAGCTCGTATTCGATCTTGTAGTCGGCGTCACGCACCAACTCGCGACCCTCGATCGAAACACGTTCCGAGTTGGGCCGCACCTGCATGCTGTTCAATCGCACGCTGTATTGCGACGCACCGCCTTCGGACAGATAGCGCACCACCATCCGGTAGATCGCCTGCGGGCGCTGTGCCGAGTACAGATACTCGTTGGGGTAGCGGTACAATGTGTCGTTGGCCGGATTGGCCGATGGCTGCGCCAGTCCAGCGCGGGCGAACGGCTGCACCGACGGGAACACCACAAAGTAGTCGCGAATGAGTTTGTCGCGTCCGCCGCTGGCCGCGGAGTAGATGGGATCACTGGGTCGCGGCCAGACCCGGTTCTCCACGTCAAACGCGGTGGGATTGGTGGCTTGTGACAGTCCAAAGAGTTGCAAATAGGTTTCGCCGCGCGACGAGTCGAAGGGCTTCTCCTGATCACCCGACAGACCGGTCACCAGTTTGAGGCCAACGGTTTCGCGCTGCAGATCCTCGCCGCCCAGGCGATACACCGACTTGATCTCGCGAAGGAAGTGCTCCGACTGCGACGGTTGGAGTTCCGGTTCCCACAGCAGATTGGCGAACTGCGGCGCCTCGGTGAATTCGATGTCCGGCGTGCCACCCGTATTCACATTGCGACCGGCAACGCCGCCGTTGCTGACTTCATACGCCACCGCCAACCGCTCACTGTTCACCTGCAGCGGACGCACCAGCGCGATCCACAGTGCGGACGGATCGAGGTAGTAGTCCACATTCTCGCGCAGCACTTCGTACGTCTGACGCGTCGGATTGCGCGCGCCACGCACGGAGAGCTGCGGTCCGCGCGGATTCTGGTTCGACGCGCCAATCAGCTGACGATACACATACACGCGCGTCGGTCGGATCGAATCGGGCAACGCGCCGGCCAACTGCTGCATTTGCTGTCGATTCAACAGATCGACGTTCGGGTATCCCGTCAACTGTCGCGGATCGATCGTAAAGAAGAACCGTCGGGTCTCGATCTGAATGTCTTCAATCGGACGCTCCACCTGCTGCTGTGTGCGTTCGCCGACCGTGAACACATTGTCCTTCGACACGTTGCCCTTCTGTTGCGCGACGATGGATGTGAACCGCATGGGGCCTAACTGGCCCGTGGCCTGAATCCCGTAGTTGCCGGCCGGGAT
>JBEBIR010000070.1:0-11130 GCA_040080315.1 Gemmatimonas sp. | reverse complement strand
GGGAGCCAACGCCGGCGTCACTCCGTCGGCGGTTTCTTGGTCTGGATGCCGGCGGGCGCAGCGGCCGGGCCTACGGCCGGCTTGGCCGGCACCTTCGGCGCCGAAAGCTTCAGCTTGGAAATCACGCGATCGGTGATGTCCAGATTCTTGTCGGCCGACACAATGAACGATCCAGCGGCGACATCGAAGATGAACGAGTAGCCACCGTCGGCGCGCAGGTCGTCGAGCACCTTGCGCACACTCTCCAGCACCGGCTGCATCAACTCGCCCTCTCGCTGCTGAGCCTGGTCATTGAGCTTCTGCACGCGATCCTGAAACTCCGCCTGTTTTTCACGCAGGGTCTTGAGACGGGCTTCCTTGGCAATTGGCGAGAGCGCGACCTCCTCCTTCTTGTACTGCTCATCCATCGCCGTCAACGAATCGGTGAGCTTGGCGACCTGCGCGCGCATGGCCTCCAACTCCTTCTGCAGCTGCAGCTGCGCCTCGACCGCGCCTGGCGCGGACTGCAGGATGGCCTGCGAGTTGATGAACGCGAACTTCTGCGCGGCGCTCTGCGCAGACGCGAGTGAAGGGGCGCCAATGAGCAGCGCACACGCGCCGACGAATACGGGTAGACGCATCAGAAATCCTCTAGAAGAGCTGGCCAAGCCGGAAGTGGAACTGCCACCGCGGGTCCGGTTTCGCGCGGAGGGTGACGGGATCGATCGTCACACGGTCAAAACCATACGCCAGATCGAGCCCGAGCGGGCCAAGCGGCGTCACAGTCGATACCCCGACGCCCGCCGAACGGAACAGCCGGGTCGGGTTGATCTGTCGTGCCGACGCCCAGTTATTGCCGGCATCGGCGAACGCGTTCACGTAGAACATCTGATTGAAGCGCAGGCCGAGTTCGCCCGTCATCGTCAGAAAAGCGTTACCAAAGGAATTCGGATCGGAGCGATACTGGTCGGTCGTCGGATTAAAGCCGTTCGGCGTAATCGAGAACTCCTGATAGCCGCGCAATGCCTGTCCGAACTGCACGCCACCGACCGAGAACTGTTGCTGGAAAAAGAACGGTCCCGAATTGCCGAACAGTGCACCGGTCCGCGCCGTCATGCCCACCACGAACTTGATCGGCTGACTGGCTCCACCTTTTCCGCCGATTTCCGCCAACGGCGCGTACGCGCGAAACTCACCCGTCACTCGCTGGAAGTTCACGGTGCCACCCAGTGGACCGCCACTCAGATCAACCGTGACCGAACGGAGCGCACCACCGCTGGCGAACGGCATGTCATAGCGCGTGTCGTATGTGTACTCGAGACCCACGTTCGACCGGAAGCAATTCCTGGTGCACCCGTTCTGGATGGCGCCCGAGGTAAACGTGGCGGACTCGCCGTTATACGACACCGCGAACGTGGAGAACAGCGACCACGGCACCGGCAAGCCGAAGCGCAACTGGCTACCTGTGCGGATGTTCTGGCCGAGGTTGCCCACGATAAAGCGCGACTGGGTCCGGTAGGCACTGAGCGCGCCCGACACACGCGATCCGCGCAACGCCGGATCCGAATACGTGGCCGTGAAGTCGTTGTAGAACCGTCCATACTGCCAGTTCAACTGACCGCGTTTGCACAGGCCGAACAAGTTGGGTTGTTCGACACCGACAAAGCCGCCGAAGCCCACGCCGCCCTGCCCCATCGACGCACCAAAGTTGATGCTGCCGGTGCGCTTCTCCTTGACCCGGAAGATGATGTCGACATCACCCTGATCGTTGATCGGGCGGTAGTCGGGAAACGCCATCGGCGCTTCAAAGAAATTGAGATTGCTGATGCTTTGATAGCTGCGCACCAGCACCTGCTGATTGAACACGCCACCGGGCACCAGATTGATCTGCCGCCGAATGCAATCATCAACGGTGTAGTCGTTGCCGACGATCTCGATGCGATTGACAATGGCCGGATTCTTCTCGTCAATCTCCCAGCGCAGATTGACCTCGGGCACAGAGTCGGCGCCCATGTGCCGTTCGACGACCGGGTTGATGCGCGCGTACAAGTATCCGTAATTGCGATACTCGGTGCTCACCTTCTCCACCGCGTCATCCCATTTCTTCTGATCGAAGATGCCCTCAGGCGCCGCCGCTTCGCGCTTGATCAGTCCCTTCACGCGCTGCGAGAGCGTCGGATCGTTGCCCTCGAACGGATACATGCGCTTCAACTCGTCCGTCGAAAACCGCCGGTTCCCGGCGATTTCGAACGAGCCAATGCGATAGCGCGGTCCTTCCTCAACCGTGATCTCGACGAGTCCCTTGCCGCGCTCACGATCGACCACCATGGTGTCCTTCGTGATGCGCATGTCGACGTATCCGAGGCGCGAATACAGCGCCGGTATACGCTCGCCCAAGTCGCCAACATATTTGTCGTCGTTGTATTCGCCCTTGCGAAACCACCAGAATCCCTCGGGGCGGGTCTTCATGGCGCCGACAATCGTGCCGTCCTTCACCTGCGAATTTCCCTGCACGTCGATGCCTGAAATCGCCAGGCGACGGCCCTCATCAATGTGATACCCGAGTCCGATGCGTCCATCGCTCATGACCGTCGAATCGATCGTGACCCGCGCCAGGTAGTAGCCGGCGCTTTCGTACAGCGAGTCGATGCGCGCGCGCGCGCGCGCAACCTGCAGCGGATCGATGGGACGACCGATCAGCAAGTCCACTTTATCGCGTACGGAACGATCTGACACGGCTTTTGGACCGGTGACTTTCAGATCGCCGAGCAGGAGCCGCTCGGTGACCGTGATGACGACCAGGGCTTTGGCGGCAACCGATTCGAGGTCGCAGCTCACGTCCACATCATCAAACTCGTTCAGCGCGTACAGCGCCTTGATGGCGCGTTGGACGGTGGGGAAATTGAGCGTCTCGCCGACCGACAGGGCGGCTTCCGTGCGGATCTTCTGATCGGCGATTCGGCTGTTCCCGCGAATCGCGATCGAGTCTGGCGTGGTGCACCGGCCAGTCACATCCTGAGCCGCCAGTGGACGCACGTCTCCCACTGCGGCCAGAACGAGGGCCGCAGCGGCGCAGACGGCTGAGGTCGCCGCCCTCCGAAAATCGCGATTCTGCATAGCTTGGGAATATATACCGAAAGGCCGAACGGCCGGACCTGAACAGGTCCGGCCGCCCTTGGACGGGTGCGTCACGCCTGCGGGCTGGGTGACAGAACGCGAAAGTCGAGCTTGTCCTTTTCCGTGGCGGAGACGTCTACCTCGATCTCATCGCCCTTGGAGAACTCGGCCGTCAGGATCTTCTCGGACAGCGGGTCCTCGATATAGCGCTGGATCGCACGCTTGAGCGGGCGGGCGCCGAAATGCTCATCGTGCCCATGATCGACCAGAAACGTCGTGGTGGCATCGGTCAGCCGGATCGTGAGTTCCTCTTCGGCCAGACGCTTCTGCACCTCGGCGAAGACGATCGACACGATCTGTTTGATGTGCTCCTTGCCCAGCGGGTGGAACACAATGACGTCGTCGAGGCGGTTCAGGAACTCCGGGTTGAACACCCGTCCCATCTCTTCCTTGACCTTCTCGGAGATGCGCTCGAAATCGCCGCGGGAGTCGTTGCCCGCGAACCCCAGGGACTTGCCCTTCGTGATGTCCTTGGCACCCACGTTGGACGTCATGATGACGACGGTGTTCTTGAAATCAATGACGCGACCGTAGTTGTCCGTCAGATGTCCCTCGTCAAGCACCTGCAGCAGGATGTTGAACACATCCGGATGCGCCTTTTCGATTTCGTCGAGCAGGACCACGCTGTACGGTTTGCGTCGGACGGCCTTGGTCAGCGAACCCGAGTCTTCGTAGCCGACATAGCCTGGCGGCGCACCAATGAGGCGCGACACGGAAAACTTCTCCATGTACTCACTCATGTCGACGCGAATCAGCGCCGACGCGTCAGCGAACAGAAACTTGGCCAACGATCGCGCGAGTTCCGTCTTGCCAACGCCCGTTGGACCCGAAAAGATGAACGAGCCGATTGGCCGACGCGGATCTTTCAGGCCCGCGCGACTGCGCCGAATGGACCGTGACAAGGCCTTGATGGCTTCGTCCTGACCCACCACGGACAAGTGCAGCTCATCTTCCATGCGGAGCAACCGAGACGTTTCCGCCTCTTGCAGCCGCGTCACCGGAATGCCGGTCCACCGACTGACGATGAACGCAATCTCCTCTTCACCCAACGTCGGGCGATGCGACTGCCGACGCTGCTCCCACTCTTCCTGCGTGCGACGAATATCCGCCTGCACCTCACGCTCATTGTCGCGGAGCGATGCGGCCCGCTCAAAATTCTGATCGCGCACCGCCGCCTCTTTCTCGGCGTTGATGCTTTCCAGTTGCTCCTTCAACGCCGCCACTTCCGCCGGCGGCACTTGAGCGGCGAGTCGCGCGCGCGCGCCCGCCTCGTCGATCACATCGATGGCCTTGTCCGGCAGAAAGCGGTCGGTGATGTATCGCTCCGACAACTTCGCGGCCGCGACCAGAGTCTCATCAGGAATGTTGACGCGATGATGATCCTCGTACTTCTTGCGGAGCCCCTGCAGAATCTGCACCGTCTCATCGATCGACGGCGGATCGACCACGACCGTCTGGAACCGACGCTCGAGCGCGCCGTCTTTCTCGATGTACTTGCGGTACTCGTTCAGTGTCGAGGCGCCGACGCACTGCAACTCACCGCGGGCAAGCGCAGGCTTGAGCATGTTGCTGGCGTCGATGGCCCCTTCCGCAGCACCCGCGCCCACCAGCGTGTGCAGTTCATCGATGAACAGGATGACCTGCTTGTTCTGCGCAATCTCGTTCATGACGGCTTTGAGCCGTTCCTCAAACTGGCCGCGATACTTGGTGCCGGCGATGACGGCCGCCATGTCCAATGACAACACGCGATGCTCCCGCAAGGAGTCCGGGCAATCGCCGTTGGCGATCAGTTGCGCGAGGCCCTCCACGATCGCGGTCTTGCCGACGCCGGGCTCGCCAATCAACACCGGATTGTTCTTCTTGCGACGCGTGAGCACTTCCATCACGCGTTCGATTTCCTTCGCGCGGCCGATGGTGGGATCGAGCTGTCCTTCGGCGGCCAACTGCGTCAGATCGCGACAGAAATGATCGAGCGCGGGCGTCTTGGATTTCTTCTCACCCTTGGCCGGCGCGGCCGCTGGCGGCACGGCACCAGACTTCTCGGCGGGTGCGGCGGGACCGGACGCAGGCCCGTCGGTGCCAAGCAAACGCAGCGTTTCCGTGCGCGCGGCCTCGAGATTCACGTTGGCGTCGGTCAGCACCTGCGCCGCGATCCCCTTTTCCTCGCGCAGCAGGCCAAGCAGCAGGTGCTCGGTCCCCACATAGCTGTGAGTCAGGTCCCGAGCCTCGGCCATGGCCAGCTCGAGCACCTTCTTCGCCCGCGACGTATACGGCAGATCGGGACCGGTCGCTTGCGCCGCCTTTCCCTTCTTCACCGTTTCTTCGATCTTCTGGGTGACGTCATCAAGGTCGACGTTGAGGCTCTGCAGCACAGCCGCTGCAACGCCTTCGCCCTCCCGAATCAGTCCCAGCAGAATATGCTCCGTTCCCACGTATTCGTGGTGGAGCCGCGCCGCTTCCTCGCGCGCCATCGCCAGGACCTTTCGCACCCGCTCGGTGAAGTTGTAGCCGTTCATCGTCCCCTCTGGGCCCTAGTCAGTGCGGGTCATTCGACACCGCCGCCTTCGCTCACCAGCGCCTGCCTGACGTATCGGGCACGCGCCAAATTGGCCTCTGCCTCGGTCAACGCCCTGCCCTCGAGATGAGTCAGGTGCGCCGATTGGGCAAAAATCAGGAGCTTGTTGAGCGTGTATACACTGAGGCCTGAGATCAGTTTCAGGCCCACCGCCAACCGCACGCCACTCAGGTAGTTCATGGCCTCGTCGAAGGTGAGGCTGCGAGCGTACCGCAGCGTCCCATAGGCGCGCCACAACTTGTCCTCGATAATATAGCCAGCATCCCGAACCAGAACACGGCGCGCTTCCTCTTCGCGCTCGATCACGTGGCGTACCACGCGCACCAGCAGGTCCTGCAACTCGTCCTCGGATCGCCCCAGGGTGGTCTGATTCGACAGCTGGAAGAAATTGCCAACCACTTCGCTGCCCTCGCCGTACAGTCCGCGATACGTCAAACCCATTTGCTGGAGGCCGGCGAGCACCTTGCCGATTTCCTTCGTGAGCACGAGTCCAGGCAGGTGAATCAGCACCGACGCGCGCAACCCGGTTCCCACGTTGGTGGGACAGGCGGTCAGAAAACCGAACTCCCGGTGAAACGCGTACGGCACCTGCGCACCCAGTTCGCGGTCAAGCTGCTGTGCGGCCTCGATCGCCTGCGGCACGGCAAATCCCGACCGCAGCGACTGCAGTCGCAGATGGTCTTCCTCGTTGACCAGCAACCCGACCGCCTCACCCAGAAATACGGCGGCGCCACTGCGCAACGGATGCTGTTGATCAAGTCCCGCCAGTTCCTTGCTCACCAGGTGTCGCTCATGCAGCAGTTGGCGATCCTGCAACGCCAACTCGTCCAGTCGCACGAGCACGCTGCCGCTCAGCGATGGCACCGCGCCCAGTGCATCGCGAACCTGCGCCAGCATGCGCAGCCGTTCCCCTTCGCGCGCGCGTCCGGTAAATGCATATCCCGACACGTTGCGGGCCAGCCGCGTGCGCGTGGAAATCACCACATCGGCGTGCGGACCCGACGCGTCGAGCCATCGCACACCGCCGTCCGGCAACAACGACAGGTCCAGGGTCGATCTCGGAGGGTTCATGCGTGGCGCCTCATTCCAGCACGCGCAGGCGATCTCGCAGTTCCGCCGCGAGTTCAAAGTGCTCCGTCTCGACCGCGCGACGGAGCCGGTCACGAAGGTCATGCACGGAGTCGGGCTTCTGCAGCACGTGCGCCGTGGGCGTGTTGTACTGGATCCCCACGTGCTTCGAGCTGCCATGCAGTCGCCGCAGCAACTCCCGCAGACTGCGCTCCATCGCGTCGTAGCAGTGTGGGCATCCGAGACGACCCGTGGCGCGGAAATCGCGCGCCGTGGCTCCGCAAAACGCGCACGATGCGGCGTCTTCCGACATGGAGGACTCCTGCGCTTGCACCGCCTGCAGGATGTCACCAAGCGGATGCTGCGGGACCGCCAGCGTGGTTTCCACGCCCTGGGCCTTCGCGCACTTCTCGCACAGGTGGAGCTGGATGACCGCGTTTTGCGCAATTCGCGTCACATGCACCTCCGCGTCGCGTTCCTTGCAATTCTCGCAGAGCATCAGGCCTCCGTCCGGCGTCTCTCGGTGACTGCCAAGCTCCCCCCCTCCAACAATAGCGTGCGATCGGCGCGAGCGGCGAGCGACGGATTGTGTGTGACGACGATCAACCCGAGCGAGAGATCACGCGCCAGCTCGGAAAAGAGCTCGTGCAGGCGTTCGGCATTGTGGTGGTCGAGATTGCCGCTGGGCTCATCGGCCAGCAGGAGGTCCGGCTCCGCCGCCAACGCGCGGGCCACCGCCGTGCGCTGCTGTTCACCGCCAGACATCTCCGACGGACGGTGATGCTGACGCGCGGTGAGCCCGACCCGCTCCAGCAGCGCCTCGGCCCGCGATCGCGCGACCCCTTCGTCGGTGCCGGCAATGCGCAACGGCATCATCAAGTTCTCGAGCGCCGAAAATTCGCGCAGCAGGTGATGGAACTGAAACACGAATCCCACCGATCGATTCCGCAGCGCCGCCAGCGCATCATCGTCCATGGACGCGATGGCCTGACCGCCCAATTCGATCGTGCCAGCCGACGGACGCTCCAACGCGCCAAGCACGTGCAGCAGTGTGCTCTTGCCCGCACCGCTATATCCCATGATCGCGACCATTTCACCACGATGAACGGTCAGCGAGACATCGTCGAGCACACGAATGATACCGCCGTCGCCACCGCGAAATTCCTTCACCAACCCCTCGGCGCGCACGACGACCGGTTGCTCACTCATGTCGAATCGCCTCCACCGGGTACAGCTTGGCGGCTTGAGACGCAGGGTACAGCGTGGCGAGTGCCGCGATGGCCAAACTGGCCGCGACAATCAGCACCACGTCGCCGAGTTCCGTGTACACCGGGAGATGGTCGATGAAATACACCGACGGGTCGAGCGCGATCAGGCGATAGCGTTCCAGCACCACCGACACGCCGAGACCGAGCGCCAATCCCCCCGCCGTGCCCACGGCACCAACCACCACACCTTGCAGCAGGAAGATTCGCCGGATCGAGCGTGCCGGCATGCCCATCGCCCGGAGAATCCCGATCTCGCGCGTCTTGTCGGCCACCACCATGGTGAGCGTGCTGACAATGTTGAACGCGGCGACAATCACGATCAGCAGCAGGATGACACTCATACCGAGTTTCTCGAGCTTGAGTGCCTTGAACAGCTGGCTGTTCTGTTCCTGCCAATCCATCGCGCGTACGGGCGATTTCAGTGTCGCGCGAATGGTGTCGGCAATGCGCGAGGCGTCGCCGCGATCGGTCGTGCGCGCCTCGATGCCGGTGACGTCATCCCCAAGGGCGGCAAAGCGCTGCGCGGTGCGCAGCTCGAGGTAGATATACGCATCATCATACTCATACATGCCCGTTTCAAAGATGCCCGACACGACGACGCTGTCGAACTTCGGGATGATCGCACCAGTCGCCGCGTTCATCTCCGCGGTGCCCTCGCCCAGCAGCACAATCGTGTCACCGGGAAACGCGCTGAGCTTCCCCGCCAGCAGCTTGCCCAACACTGCACCGGGCAGTGACACACTGTCGCGCACGAAGCGGAAATCTCCCAGAATCGCGTGCGACCGAATCGACGTCACGTCAATCGCGTTCGCCCCGATGGCCTCGATCCCGACCACCTGCGCGCCCGTTCGATAGGTCCCGCCGAGATTCCGCACCATGCCTTGCGTAGTAACGAATGGCGCGGCCGCGACGACCCCCTTCACCGCGCGCACTTCATCGCGGACGGACGCCCAGTTCGGCAACCGCATGTCGGATCCATACGGCAGCACGCGCAAGTCCGGGCTCCCCACGAGAATCTTGTCACGCAGGTCTCGCTGCAATCCGTTCATCACGCCCATGATCACGATCAACGCGCTCACCCCCACCAGCACGCCGCCGATCGCAATGACGCTGATCAGCGACAGCAGCCGTGAACCGCGACGACTGCGCAAGTAGCGCCAGGCAATAGAGAGCTCGAGACGGCGCATGCCTGGCCTTACTCCGGTCGCATGGTCGGGAACAGAATCACGTCGCGGATATTCGCCGTGTCCGTCAGATACATGAACAGGCGATCGATGCCGATTCCCACGCCACCGGTAGGCGGCATGCCATATTCCATCGCGCGCAAGTAGTCCTCGTCGACGCCCGACGCCTCATCATCACCGGCATCGCGCAACCGGGCCTGCGCTTCGAAGCGCTCACGCTGGTCAATCGGATCGTTCAGCTCCGAGAACGCGTTCGCCAGTTCCTTGCCGCGCGCGAACAGCTCGAAGCGCTCGGTTAATCCGGCCTTGCCGCGTTTCGGCTTGGCCAGCGGCGACAGTTCGATCGGATAGTCCACGACAAACGTTGGCGTGTCGATCTTCGATTCCACCAGCGCCTGGAACAACTCGTCGAGCACCTTCGGTCGGCTGAGCGTCGACACCTTGGACACGCCCACACGCTCGGCAATCTGGCGGAGCGTCGCGTCGTCGGCCGCCATCACATCGGTTCCAGCCGCGGCCGACAACGATCCCGACCAGTCGATGCGCGGAAACGGCGGCGTGAGCACCGGCACCTGCTCGCCGATACCCGGCAACGCCCGCAAGGCGGAGGCGGCCGCCACGAGAATCGTCTCGACGCGGTCCATCATGGTCGTGTAGTCCGCGAACGCCTCGTAGAACTCGAGCATCGTGAACTCGGGATTGTGCGTTCGGTCGATGCCTTCGTTGCGGAAGTCATGGCCGATTTCATACACGCGCTCAAATCCACCCACGATCAACCGCTTGAGATACAACTCATCGGCGATGCGCAGATAGAGTGGCATATCCAGCGTGTTGTGGTGCGTTATGAACGGTCGCGCCGACGCACCGCCGTAAAGCGGCTGCAGCACCGGCGTCTCCACCTCGAGGTAGTTGAGGGCATCGAGGTGCGTGCGAATCGTGCGCGTCAGCACTGAGCGCGCGCGGAACAGGGCGCGCACTTCGGGATGCACCGCAAGATCGGCATAGCGCTGGCGCGCACGCTGCTCGGTATCGGCGAAGGCGGAGTAGCGAACCACCTGACCGTCGACGACTTGCTCCTTGCCAAGCGGCAGTGGGCGCAGCGCCTTCGACAGGAGCTCGATCGACTGCACGCGCACGGTCGCCTCGCCGGTCTTGGTGCGCATCATCGTGCCGTGGGCACCCACCCAGTCACCGAGATCGTAGTCGCCAAGCTGGGCGAAAAACGCCTCTCCCAGATCGTCCTTGCGCAGGTACAACTGGATGCGCCCGTCCATGTCCGCCACGTGCGCAAACGCCGTCTTCCCCTGACTGCGCCACGACACCAGACGACCCGCCACGCGCACCGCCGGTCCCTCATCGGCATCACCCAGCACCGCAATGGCCTCGCGCGCGCTGTGCGTACGCTCGTACGCGTACGCGAACGGCTCGACGCCGGCCGCGCGCAGACGATCCAGCTTGTCGCGCCGCGCCTGCATCAGGAAGTTGAGATCCTCACTCATACGGGCCGCTCGACGCTGGCTTCGCCTTCCTGCTTGAGATAGGCGTGAATGAATGGATCGATATCACCGTCCATCACCTTCTGGACATCGGGGATCTTCAGTTCGGTGCGGTGATCGTTGACCATCGTGTAGGGCTGGAAGACATAGCTGCGAATCTGGCTGCCGAACGAGACGTCCTGCTTGTTCGCATCGAAGGCCGCCTTGACGGCCAACTGCTTCTCCACCTCGACCTGATACAACCGGTTCTTCAGTTGCTTCATGGCCGTTTCCTTGTTCTTGAACTGCGAGCGCTGCGCCTGCGACGCCGTGATGATCCCGGACGGCAAGTGCGTGATGCGCACCGCAGACGAGGTCTTGTTGACGTGCTGCCCACCCGCCCC
>JBEBIR010000643.1:0-2524 GCA_040080315.1 Gemmatimonas sp. | reverse complement strand
GTGGGGATCCCGCCGCCCATCATCTCGTCGAGGCCGGCCACGCCGGTGGACAGCCGGTCGGTCTTTCTCGGCGTTAAGTCCTCTGGTCGCTCGGGCGTTCGCGGGAAGACTTGCACCCCGGCGGCAGTCATCCGCATGGTGTGTAAGCCCGGCATTGACGCAACACCACGCGCCTTCATGATCTGGATTCTCCGCACCACTGAATTCCGGTGCGTTTCCTGGCTGAGCCAGAAGATTCCGTCAGACACGGTGAACACCGGATTCTCCAGCTCCTGATCCAGATACTCGCCAATGAGGATTGACGTCGCCTCCCAGGTCGTCAGGTGCAGGACGAGCTTATGCATGAAACCTTCGAACTGCCCGACGGGCGAGTCACTGCGCCGGATTCGCGTCAGCGCCCGAAACGAATCCACCACGACGATGCGTGGACGCAGGCGATCGACTTGCTCGATCATGCGTGTCAGCACGTTTTCCAGATCACCGCTGAGCGCTTCCTCGGAGAGATTCAGGAAATGCACGTCGGTCCCCACACGGCCAGAATCAAAGAACCCAAACAGCTGCTGATACCGCAGCATCTTGAGTGACGTTTCGCCCAGCAGCGTGATGAACAGACCTGGACGCTCCGGCGTCGCGTTGGCGAATAGCAGTTGCATCGCCAGGGTCGTCTTCCCAGAACCCGGTCCACCGGCGATGAGCGTGAACGAATCGGTCGGCAGCCCGCCGCCGAGAATTTCGTTCAGCCCCGGCACGCCGGTATCAAGCAGTTCGATGGAGGGACGGCTGGCGTCCTCGCGCTTCCTGGAATGCTTCTTAGACGACATTGCGAACTCCGCCAGGGCCGATACTGACCGATTCTGACACGCACGAGAAATCGATCTGATCGACCAATCGCACGGCCAGCGTTGAACCCACGTAGCGGCCGAACGCCGCGATCAACGCGGCGACGAGTGCGACCGTGACGACCTGCAGCTCATCAGCATCAAGCGCGCGTTGCGCGTCGGTGCGTGTCGCCAGTGGTGCGTCATCCCCACCAAGGAACGAGAGACCGGCAAGCAGTGGATGCTCCGCTTCGACCTCACCGATCGCGCGATCGAGCAGCGCGCGGTAGCCTTCTCCGCCGGCCCACGGCAGCAGACCTGCGCGCAACTGCAGGAACAATCGCTCCACCGCCGCTGTCACTTCCGGCGCTGATCGTGACTGCGCGGTCGCCTGCGCCCAGAGGCGCTCGGCAACGCTCGTCTCCGGCGAGGATTCGTTCGTCATGACGGACATCCACAGGCCTGCATCGTCGGAGACGGTATCGTCACTCGCCCATCGGAATGCGTGAACCGTTCCGGCGGGGCGATGATGCGTCCCTGCGCGAGTCCCACGTCCAACAGGCGCAACTCCTGCAACACGCGCTCGCTGTCCACGTGTTTCGCAATGCTGACCATGCCCATGCTCAGTCCAATCTGATTGATGGCGCTGACGATGCGCGCGCAGGCTGGATCGTCCGCCAGGTCGCGGACAAACCAGCCGCCGATCTTGAGATAGTCCAACGGAAGCGACTCAAGGTACGACAGCGATGTTGGAGTGCTGCCCACATCATCCACCCCCAATCGGCATCCCGCGTCCTGCAGGCCATACATCACGCGCACCGTTCGCGCGAGATTCGACAGCACGGTCGACTCGGCAAACTCAAAGCAGAACGTGTCTGCCGGAAGATCGTTGGCGGCGATCAACTGCTCTATGAACGGCACGAGCGAATCGTCATCAACGGCGGACGCGCTGAGATTGATGGAGCACCACGGTTGCGCCGCGTTCGGGTGCGCGCGATGCCACGACCCTAACGCGGCGATCGACTCACGCACCACCCATCGATCAATCGCGGGCATGAGCCTGTGGCGTTCGGCCATGGGGAGGAACTCCGCCGCGTCCTGCATCTGCCCGGCCTTGCCGGGAAGGCGCAACAGGATCTCGAAGCGCTGCCGTGCTGGCGTCCGTGGCTGAAGCGACACGATCGGCTGGGCGAACAACTGGAATTCCGCGTTCTCAACCGCCTGGCAGAGTCGAGTGCTTGGTGGCAACACTGCCCTCGATTGCGCGACCGGTCGCCGTCCACCGCGTTCCACGTGAACGCCGTTGCCACCGGACTCCTTCGCCTGGTAGCAGGCCGCGTCGGCGGCGCGCACGACGTCGGCCAGACTGCCGCTGCAGGCATGCACAGGAAGCACACCGATGCTTGCCCCAATGGCGAACGACGCGCCGCCCCACGCGAACGGCAACGCCGCAAGTTCTGTTCGGATGCACTCGGCGATTCGCTCCGCCTGCTCCAACGGACAATTGACCAGCACGATTCCGAACTCGTCGCCGCCAATCCGCGCGAGTGTGTCCCCGGCACGCAGCTGGCCAGCGATCACCGGACCAAGGTTGCGCAGCAGCGCGTCTCCCGCGTCGTGACCGCCGGAGTCGTTAACCACCTTGAATCGGTCAAGGTCGAGGTACAGCAGGCTGTGCGCGGTATCGCCGTCCCGCAGATCAGCGA
>JBEBIR010000642.1:0-2525 GCA_040080315.1 Gemmatimonas sp. | reverse complement strand
TCACCCGCGCGGTCTTGAGCATTCCTCGTTCGACGATGTGGCCGGAGATGTGCGCATCCGACCCGATGACCACGCCGTCGCCGAAATCAAGGAGGTTGTGATCCATCAACGAGAGACTGTTCACCCAGACCAGATGCCCGATGCGCGCACCGTTGAGGCGCATGTAGTAGCTCCAGAATGGCGTCGCACGAAACGCGGGACCGGCAAACACCCGAACCACGTGTATCGTCATCAGATAGCGACCCCAATCCAGTACTGGCCAGCTGAAGTCGACCAGCCGAACTTCCACACCGGCGGGCGTTCGCCATCCAAGGAGCCTGGTGGCGAGCGCGGAGTAGAACATCAGGGAGAGTGCGAACGCCAGATACAGCGGCACGAACGCGATCGAGTCCAGCACGAGCCGCACCCAGATCGCCACGCGCCAGGTAGACTGCCATTGCACGAAGACCATCACCGGCAACAATGCGAAGCCGAGCAACACGGTTTCGAGCAGGACCACGGATACGCCGCCCCACACGAGGCGCGCTCCACGGCGCCATGACGAATATGCAGATGCAGTCGATGACACTCGAAGATTCCTCCCACCACTCAGAACTGCTGTCCGAGCCGGATGATCCTGCGCGTCTTCACGTCCACGGTGAAGGTACGCCACTCATCTTCATACCGGGACTGGACGGCACTGGTCTGCTCTTCTACCGGCAGGCCCGACTGCTCGCGCACCGCTTTCGCGTCATCACGTTTCGACTCCGGGATGACGCGCGGACGATGGATACGCTGGTCGCCGATATCGTCAAGCACCTTGATCACGCGGTGCCCGACCGCACTCCTGCCGTGGTGGTCGGCGAATCGTTCGGTGGCGCGTTGGCACTGTCTTTCGCACTCGCGCATCCGGAACGCGTGCGCAAACTGGTCATCCTCAACTCATTCTCGCGGATCGAGCCACCGGTCAAATTGCGCCTGGCGATCGCGGGGTTGTACCTCGTGCCGTGGCGCACGATGCAATTCGTGAGACGGCTCACAGCCTGGCGCCTGCAGTCACCCCATACGCATCGCGATGAGGTGAAGAAATTCCTGTTGCTCACCTCCGCTACCACCCGGCACGGGTATCTCAATCGACTGCGCATTCTCACGCGCTATGACATGCGGAATCGACTGGCCGAGCTCAACGTTCCAACGCTGTTTCTCGCTGCCGATCAGGATCATCTCATTCCGTCGGTACCGCAGGCGACATACATGTCAGCGCGTGCGCCACACGCGACCATGCGCATCCTTGAGGGGCATGGTCACGCGTGTTTCCTGGCGCCGGATCTGGATCTGAATCTGCTGCTCGAGGAGTGGGCGGCCGTCTCGCCGTGAGCGGACGGCCGCGCCAGGCGGACTACTTCATGTTGCGAATGGCGTTCATCGCGATATCGTGGCGCACCTTGGACGCGTTGGAGAGCGTCTGGAACTTGCGACTCTCGGTCTCGATGGTGGTCTGGAACTTGACGATATCTCTGGGCGACACACCGTGCTGACGCTTGCCCGTTGATTGTCCCGTCGCCACATCGCGCGGCGCTTGCACTCCGCTGACCGCGCCTGTCGCGGCGACCTTCCCGGTCGCCATCCCACTCCCGGCCTCCCGCGCCGTGCGAATGCGATCGTAGGCACTCTTGATCCACGCCGAGTGACTGGCGTACTCCGCACGGTCCTTGTCGCTCATGCCCGCGGGCGTTGGCGCATCGATCAACCGCTTGAGCACAACCTCGACATCCTCTTGCATGGCCACGACTGACGGCGACGACGCGTCGTCGGCACGCGAGACGGATGGTGCCAGCGACACGAGGGCAGCGGCGAGCACGAAGCGAACTCTGACGGTTCTCATGTAGTCTCCTGTAGGGGGATGGCACTATTCCTTCCTGACTCACCAGCGCGAGCTACCGCAACCGTGCGCGGACTTACGGGCGCAACGTGAGCTTCTGCACCCGCCAGTTCAGAATCTCGGCGACCCACAGCTCGTTCTCCGATGGGCAGGCGATCTGGTGGATCCAGCCGAACTGCTTCGGCTGTTTTCCCGCTTCGCCAAGCACTCCCAGCACCTTGCCGTCGAGCGTGAGTTTGTAGATGCGACCGGGCACGGCGTCGGAGACATACAGGAACTGCGTGCTGCCCGGCGTGATGCACATGGCCCATGGTGCGCCGGACACCGCCAGTGGATTGCCACCGCTTCCGGGGGCAGCGCCCACCATGACGTTCGGCTCCTTGGTGAACGGGACGTCGATCGTCATGATACGGACGGGCTTGCCATCGGGGTCAAACACCTGGATTCGGCGATTGGTCCGATCACCGACATAGATGTTGCCCTTCGCGTCGCTGACGATGGTGTGCAGGATATTGAACTGGCCCGGTTCGGCACCGCGTGAGCCCCACGTTTTCACCCAGCGGCCGTTCTTGTCCACCTTGACCACGCGCGAGTTTCCGTAGCCGTCGGCGACAAAGATGTTTCCGTCCAAATCCCACGCCACGTCGGCAGGGCGGTTGAAGGT
>JBEBIR010000641.1:0-2534 GCA_040080315.1 Gemmatimonas sp. | reverse complement strand
GCGCGGTGGTGTAGTACGCCACGAGCGCCTTGTCGTGCGGGTCTTGCAGCAAACTGAAGTGAAACGGCTGCGGCAACGCGCGCGATTCAGTCAGGCGGACTTGTGGTCCGTCTTCGATGTTGCCGTCACCATGCGTGGGCGCCGCGCCCCGCCCGTCGGGAATGAGCGTGGCGATGATCTGCTTGCCATCGGCGGTAAAGGCGATGGTACTTACGAGCGTGGCGTTGAGCGCGAGCTTGCTCAGTTGTGTTGATTTTCCGCTGCTCACGTCGGCCACGTAGACAAATGACGCGTCGTCGAAATTCGCGACGTACGCAACGAGTGCCCCGCTGGGCGACCAGACAGGCGATGTTACCGTGGCGCCCTTGGGCACCTCAAGCGTTTTCGAGACGTTGGTCCGCGGATTGATCAGCGTGAGCCCGGTGCGCGTACCGGTGGTGACCGCGCGGGCGCGATTCGCACGCGTGTCCACCTGCAGTCCACCCAACCACACGTGCGACTTGCCGAAGGCCTTGATGTCGCCGCGATCGGCGCCGGTGGCTCGCAGGAACCACGTGCGATCGGGACTCGGGTTGGTGAACGAGATATCGACGCGCGGTGTCATGATCATGCGTTCGATGTTCTCAGGCGGCTTCACGAACCGTTCCGTGCGCAGAATCTCCTGCGGATTCCAGGACGGTGCCGCACTGTTGGACTGGGCTGAGGCCGAAGGGGCTGCGGCAACGAGCGTGGCGAAGGCCACAGTGCCGAACCGGATTGCGACAAGGCGTCCAACGCGAGGGAAGGGAAACGCGGTCATGCCCAACTCCGAAATGGGGCGAGAACTGAGGGCGGACGGCACCGTGCCGACTCGACTGATCAACATACGCGCCGGGGAGCGAGTGCGTTCAGGTGGAGGAGACTTGCCGCCAGCGACTGCCCGACCGTAGCGTACAGTATGCAAAGACGCACATTTCTCGCCGCCATCGGCGCCGGCACCGCCGGCCTGGTCGCTGGCCAACGGTCGGTCGGTTGGGCTACGACGCCTGCCAGTCTCCCCAAGCGGCTTGACCGCATTGGCATCGAGCTCTATGCCGTGCGGAAGGCCATGGCAGCCGACCCTGAACGTGCGCTCGCGGCCATTCGCGCCATTGGCTACACCGACGTTGAACTGCTGTGGAGCTTCAAGAATTTCGGACGGACCCCACAGGAAGTGCGCGATACGCTCAAGAAGGAGGGGCTCAAGGCACCATCCGCGCATATGGCGCCGGGGACGATCCTCACCGACTGGGAGCAGAGCCTCGACACCGCTCGGCTGTTGGGCCATCAGTACCTGATCGTGCCGAGTTTGCCGTCGGAAGCCAACACGTCACTGGACGCGTGGAAGCTGTGGGCCAATCGGTTCAATTCGGCGGGAGAAGTTGCGCGTCGCGCCGGAATCTGGCTGGCGTTTCACAACGAACCGAATCATCAGAAGAAGCTGCAGGGCGAAGTGCCGATTGAGGTGTTCGCGAATCTGCTCGATCCCAAGTACGTGCGTCTGCAACTGGATTGCGGCAACATGCTGATGGGTGGTGGTGATCCCATGGATTTCCTGTCGCGCCATCGTTCGCAGTGCTGGAGCTTTCATCTCAAGAACACCGTCGCCGATCACTCGCGCGATACGGAGTTGGCGACGGGGACTTTCGACCTGCGGGCATTTTTGGCGGCAATTCCCGATCTCGCGAAGAAGCCGTGCTTCGTGGAACAGGAAGGCGCGAAGGACGAGATGGCCAGCGCCAAGGCGAACTTTGACTATCTCAAGGCGCTGGAGTTTTGAAGATGGATGCCGCTGACACGGGATCGCGGCGGGAATTTCTGGGTCGGGTGGGCACGTTGGGCGTCGCGGCGGCGCTCACCGGAGTGACGCCGAGTGCGGTGAGCGCGCACGAAGCGTCGACGTCGCCGGCACCAGCGGACAGCGAGTGGGATCTCTCGTGGGTGAAGCGCGTGGAAAAGGCGCGCGATCGCGCGGTGATTGACACGGCGAACATAGCCGACGGATTCTGCCTGCAGATCGCCACGCGCTATCTCGACAACTGCGACACGGTGTATGGCGTGGGTCGACACCGCGCGCTCGTCGTGCTCAACATACGCACGCGAGCGGTGCCACTGGCCCTTGGTGATGCGCTCTGGTCGCGCTATGAAATCGGCGCCGATGCGCAAGTGACCGATCCGCTCACCAAACAACCGTCGCGGCGCCATCTGTGGATGACGGTTCCTGAGGGCCAACCGGCGGCCGTCGGCTCGATGACGGATATCGTGCGGCGCGGGGCGATTATTCTCGTGTGCGATTTCGCACTGGGGCATCTCGCCAAACGACTCGCGGCGAAAAGCGGTGAGCCTGAGGAGGTGGTGCACCACGCCTTGCGCGTCGGATTCGTGCCCGGCGCGCTTGCGGTGCCCTCGGGAATGTTCGGACTGGCCAGGGCGCAGAACGCGGGGTGTGCGTTTCTGTCGGCGTAAACACGCCTACGACTCTACCACGCGAAGCCGCACCTGTCTCTTATACACAT
>JBEBIR010000069.1:0-11169 GCA_040080315.1 Gemmatimonas sp. | reverse complement strand
CATCATCACGGACCTGCGCATGCCGTCCGCGCCCGGCATGCGCAGGTCCGTGATGATGAGGTCAGGCTTCTCGCGCGCCGCGACGGCACGAAAACGGCGTGCATCATCGAGGGTTCGGCACGCGTAACCTTCCGAGGTGAGCAGACGCTGAATGTTCTCAAGCATGGCCGGCTCGTCATCCAGCACCAACACCAGACCCTTGTTCATGCGACATCCCCCGCCAGCGCCATCGGCAGGCGCACGAGCAGGCGCGCCCCGGTGGCCGTGCACGCACTCTGGTCAACCCCGATGCTGCCGCCCATGCGCTCGAGGATCGTGCGACACACGGTCAGACCAAGTCCCGTTCCCTTGCCGGGCTGCTTGGTGGTGAAGAAGGGCTCGAAGATGCGTTCACGCATGTCGGCGGAGATACCCGGGCCGGAGTCGCTGACGATCAACTCCACTTCGTCTCCCCGAATGGCGGTGCGCGCCTCCAGGAACACCAGACCGCCCGGCGGTGTCGCATCGGCGGCGTTCAGAATGAGATTCATGAGCACGGTTTCAACACCCTTCTCATCGGCGCGAACGGCGGGCACGTCCGGATCGGCCGCCAACTGCAGCTTGATCTGACGCGACACGAGGGTGCGCTCCAGCAAGCCGGCGATGCGCTGCGCCACCGGCCACAACTCGATGACGCGAACGCCGTCGGCGTCATCGTGGGCGAAGCGCAGCAGCTCGGCGCAGAGCGTCGACAGGCGTTGCACGTGCTGTTCCAATACCACCAGGTCACTCTCGAAGCGCGCGTCGGGCCCTTGTCGGCGCGCGTCGCGTCGCATCAACTCGATCCGGTTGCTGATGATCGCCAGCGGGTTGTTGATCTCGTGCGCCAGTCCGGCACCGACAACACTCATCGTGGCCAGTCGCTCCGAGCGCCGCATGTGCTCGTCAAGACGCGCTTGCATCTGATCATCGCGAACGATGAGCGACGCGCCGATCAACTGCCCGTCGTGACGATGCACCAGTGTCTGCGTAAGACTGACCGGCAGCAGCGCGCCGTTCTCATGGCGTCGTGACGTGCGGTAGTTCACGACTTCGCCTGTGCGCGCGAGCACGCCGGCCAGGAACTTCTTTTCCTGCGAACTGTCGCTCTCGGGCTCGATCAGGTCTTCAATCGATCGACCGATCGCCGACTCGGCGGTGTAGCCGAACAGGCGCGTGGCGCCGTGGTTCCACAACCGCACAAGACCGTTGGCATCAAGACCAATGATGGCGTCCGCCGAATGGGCCAACAGCTCATCAAGCCGCGCGCTGGCGGATTCCAGCAACTGCGTGCGCTCCGCGATCAACGCCTCGCGCTGATCGCGGTCTCGCGCAATCGCGGATCCGACCATCACGAAGTCACTTGCCAAGTCCTCGAACTCATCGTTGGTCGCCACATCGATCGGTTTCGGGGGTTCGTTGCGCGCGAGTCGCCAGGCGGCCTCCCGGATCTGGTATATCGGCCTCGTGAATTGGGTGGCGGCCAGCATCGCGACGATGATCACCACACCGGTCACCAGCGCCCCGCCGGCAGTGACCCATTGCAAGAACCGCGCTACCGGCAACGTCAGGCGGTCCAGCGGCACGATGCGAACCAGCGTCAGCGAAGTGATTCCCGACGATCCGAGGCGGAGCGGCCGAAAGGCATAGATGCCGTCGTCTTGCGTCAGGTCGCCGGTGCCGCCGGCCAGCACGCGCGTCGCGACCGACGCGGGTACGTCAGATTGCAGGTTCAGCGAGTCGCGTGTAGCCAGCAGGCTCGCCCATTCTCGCTTTCGAACCGAGTGATACAGATAACGCCCCTCTTTGTCGACAAGGGCCGTTGTGCCGGAGAACCCCGGGGACGCCAGATCGAGGTCTGAAAAAAGTTGTGCCGCGTAGGCTTCGCCAATAACGGCCCCCCGAAAGGTGCCCGTGCTATCGAAGACCGGCACGACGATGGCAATGGCGGCAATTGGCCGATCGGCGGGCGATGCGCCTGAATCGGGAAGTTCAATCGGGATCAGCACACGCTTGTCGGCGGACAGCAGGTTGGCGCGCCACGCGTAGTACGTCCCGCGTGCGTTGTTGCTCGTTTCCAGCTGCCCCGCGTTTCCTCGCACCAGCAGGCGCTCGCTTCCCTCCGCATCCACCAGCTTGACTTGGCGAAGCGTGGGCTCGGTGGCAACCAGATTGGTGACCGACAGGGCCAGTGGCCGCCACCGGGTTTCATCGGGACCGGCAATCAGCAGCGGCCCAAGGACCGACTGCGCCAGAAATGCGACGTGTCGCTCCGCCGTCTCGAGCGATCGAGCCGTCTGCATCTCCGCGAGACGCAGGTCATTGTCGATGGTGGCGCGGGCCGCCGTGCGAATCTGGGTGATGCTTGCGCGGGAACCCGAGATCGTCACGATCACCAGCGGGACCATGGCCACCGTCGCCAACACCACGGCAAGCTTTGCGCGAATGCTGAGCCGTGGAAACAGCTTGTTGACGTTAAT
Source organism: Gemmatimonas sp. (assembly GCA_040080315.1). Taxonomy (GTDB): domain Bacteria; phylum Gemmatimonadota; class Gemmatimonadetes; order Gemmatimonadales; family Gemmatimonadaceae; genus Gemmatimonas. The sequence continues at coordinate 8,671 of JBEBIR010000069.1, read as the reverse complement.
CACGTGGCGTTCACAATGGGTCCTTACGTTCGGGGGCAGCAGCGTCCGACCCGAAAGTGTCCATCCCGGCGCGACCGTCGGTAAGTCAGCAATCCTCGGTGTTCGGGTCGGGGATTCCCCTAGGCGTGCGAGCGGCATAGCGGTTGCAGGCCTGTACCAAGAGGAGCCGATTTACCGTGAGCATTCGCCTAAGTTTCTTCACCGCCGCGCGCTGGGCGGGTTTCCCCGACGGAATGCTTCAAGCATCCCTGATAGACGCGCTCGGGTTTGCCTCTTACGATGCGACTTAGCCGCTATTCTCCTCCATTTATCGGAAACTTGACCCGTTGAGTGACACGCCAGCGATAGTTCTGCAAGACATAGCCCATCGGTTCGGAAGGCGATGGGCCCTTCGAGGCGTCTCGCTCACGGTGGCCCAAGGAGAGATTCTCGCCATCATCGGACACAATGGCAGCGGGAAGAGCACCTTGCTGCGAGTGGCATCGACTTCGGTTCGACCCACTCGAGGCGTTGGCACGATCTTCGGGCGCGATCTGGTAAAGGATCCGCAAGCCGTTCGGTCGATGGTCGCCCTGCTCTCGACCGAGCCAGGCGTCTACGGAGACCTCACCGCCACGGAAAATCTGAAGTTCGCGGCGCGTATGCTGGGCGCGTCCACCAACGCGGCCACGCTGCAGCGCGCCCTGGACCGTGTCGGACTGGGTCGCGAGGGACACGAGCGCGCCCGCAACATGTCGTCCGGCATGCAACGCCGGCTGTCGATCGCTCGGCTCCTCCTTCGTGAACCCAATGTCCTTTTGCTCGATGAGCCCTACAACTCGCTTGACCCGCAGGGCGCAGGACTCGTGAACGAACTGATCCGCGAAACGCGGGACCGCGGAGGCAGCGTATTGCTGGTCGCGCACGACCTCTCGAGGGGCGAAGGCCTGCCCGACCGCACCGTCGAAATGCGCGACGGACTCCTTGAGGGCGTCCAATAATGGCGCGCTCTGCGCTCATGTCGTCGCTGGTCGGCGACTGGAATCGTGTGCGGGCGGTGGCCTGGAAGGACCTCACCGCCGAACGTCGAACGAAGTCGAACTTCAACGCCGTGGTGGCCATGGCGGGGTTGATCCTGCTGTTCTTCGGGTTCGCACTCGGCCCCGATGCCGAGGGGCTCCGAAATGCCGCGTCCGGCGTGCTGTGGCTGACCATTCTGTTCAGCGGCGTGCTGGCGTTCAACCGATCGTATCAGCTGGAGCTCGAGGCGGGTGCCCTCGAACAGTTGCTGCTGTATCCCGGCGAGCGCTGGGCGATCTACATCGGCAAGCTGCTGGCGAACCTCGCATTTGTATTTTTGGTGGAGTTCGTCACACTTCCGCTCACCGGTGTGCTGTATCATGTGGCGTTTCCCGATCGTTGGTTGTCAGTACTGGGCGTGCTGATTCTGGGAACCACCGGATTTGTGTCGCTGGGCACGCTCTACGCCGCAATGGCCAGTCGCAGTCGCTCGCGCGAAGTCCTGCTGCCCTTGCTGCTTTTTCCCATGCTGGTCCCCGTGCTGATTTCCGCCAGCGGCGCCACCGCCGCGCTACTGGTGGGCGATGTCATGGGCGACAGCGGCGCATACATCCGGCTGCTGGCGACGTTCGATGTCATATTCATTGTAGCCGCGACGTGGGCATTTCAATTCGTCATCGAAGGATGAGAACCGATTCCATGGCTGAGACAACAGTGCGTGATTCTGCGGCTACTTCCCGGGCGTCGTATGCCCCGCTGGCGCTGAGCCCAGTTCCGCGGTGGCTGACGGTGCTGACGTGGCTGACCCCGGTCGCGCTCATCGGAGCGCAGGCGTACTTCGTCATGGCGTCGGCTCCGGATCGCGACATGGGGCACTTGCAGAAGATCATGTACGTGCATGTGCCCGCCGCCTGGAATGCCTTTCTCGCGTTCCTCTGGGTGTTCATCCAGAGCGTTCGCTATCTGTGGAAGCGCGATGAGCGCGCCGACCTTCAGGCCGCCGCAGGCGCCGAAGTGGGCGCGGTGCTGACCGGCCTGACCCTCCTGCTGGGCTCGATCTGGGGACGCCCCACGTGGGGGGTGTGGTGGACGTGGGACGCGCGACTCACCTCGACCGCTGTGCTCTTTCTGGTGTATGTCGGGTATCTGGCGTTGCGGGGTCTCACCGACGACCCCGAGCGTCGTGCCAGATGGAGCGCGGCCGTGGGCATCCTCGGCGCGCTGAACGTGCCAATTGTCTACATGTCGGTGAAGTGGTGGCGCACGTTGCACCAGATGCAGTCGGCCCCGAGCACCCTCGATCCGACGTACACGATGGGGCTTCGCGCCAATGCATTTGCGTTCCTGTTCATGTTGATCGTCTTCGTCGCCTACCGCTACCGCGGCCTGCTCGCAGAACGTGTGATGGAGCGCCAGCTCGATGACGCTGCCCTGACTCGGAGGAGTCGCTGATGAACGGCATGGTCGTTAATTCATGGCCTTATGTGATCGCGGCGTACGCCGTCACCTGGGCGGTCATTCTCGGTTACACCATTCGACTCATACAAATGACGCGTCACCACGACGCCTCACGCTCTCACTCGGTATCCAACTCATGACCGCGCCTACTGATCCTGGCTTCGACAAGGCCCCCACGTCCCGAAACCCGTCACGCAAACCCCTGGCGATTGGTGCCATCGTGGTGCTGGTGGGGGCATTCGGATATCTGGCGTACGGCGGTGTCGAGGAAAACCTCGTGTACTTCCTGACGCCCAGTGAGCTGGTGGCGAAAGGGGAGAAGGCACTCGATCGCCCTGTGCGATTGGGCGGCCAGGTGGTGCCCGGTTCGGTGCAATGGAACGCCGAGGCGCTCGACCTGCGCTTTCGCGTGACCGACGGCGCCAAGGAAGTGCTGGTGCACTCCACAGGCGCACCGCCGCAAATGTTTCGCGCCGGCATTGGTGTGGTGGTCGAAGGCAAGCACGGACGCAGCGGCGTCTTCGAGTCACACAGCCTGATGGTCAAGCACTCCAACGAGTATCGCGCACCCACCAAGGCAGACGGAGAGCATCCCGCGCGTCTCGACAAGACTCTCATCAGGAGTTCCGGCGCGTGACACGGATTCTCGGACTCGCGACGATTTGGATCGCGTTGGCGATGTCGGTTGGTGGGATCTTCGCGGCGGTCTTCGGGCTGACGCGGAAACGGCCCGCGTTCGTCCTTGGCGCGTTACAGGCGGTGTACGTCAACTTCGTTCTGCTGACGATCGCTGCCGGGGCGATGGTGTATGCGCTGGTCACGCACGACTTCAGCATCGGATATGTGGCGCAGGTCGGCAGCCGCGCGACGCCGGTGTTCTATACGGTGATCTCCCTCTGGGGTGCTCTCGAGGGATCGATCCTGTTCTGGGGTTGGGTGCTGGCGATGTACAGTGCCGTGGTCGTCTGGACCAATCGGAAGCGTGTAGGCGATCTCGTGCCATGGTCCACAGTGGCGCTGCTCGCCATTTGTCTGTTCTTCTATATCCTGCTCGTGGGTCCGGCAAATCCGTGGCATCTCGTCAGTCCGACGCCGTCGGACGGACCCGGTCCGAACCCGCTGTTGCAGAACCACATCCTCATGGGTGTGCATCCGCCGCTGCTGTATCTGGGCTACGTCGGCATGTCGGTGCCGTTTGCGTTTGCCGTGGGGGCGCTGCTCTCGGGTGAGATTGAGTCCGATGATTGGATCAAGCTGACGCGTCGTTGGACGTTGAGCGCATGGTCGTTTCTGTCGATGGCCATCATCGCCGGCATGTGGTGGTCATACGAAGTGCTGGGATGGGGCGGTTATTGGGCGTGGGATCCGGTCGAGAACGCCTCGTTCATGCCGTTTCTGACCGCCACCGCCTATCTGCACTCGGTGATGGTCCAGGAGCGTCGCGGGATGCTCAAGCTGTGGAACGTCAACCTCATCGTGTCGACATTCCTGCTCACGATTCTCGGCACGTTCCTCACGCGTTCAGGGATCATTTCATCGGTCCACGCCTTCACGACGGGCACGATCGGCTACTACTTCCTGGCGTTCATCGCACTGTGCATCGTGGTGTCGCTGGTGCTGGTGGCCGGCAACAGTGAGAAGCTGCGAAGCGACGGACGTCTTGATTCGGCCGCGTCGCGCGAAACCGTCTTTCTGTTCAACAATCTGTTCCTGACCGGCTTCACGTTCGTGGTGGTGCTGGGCACGCTGTTCCCGCTGGTCGCTGAAGCGTTCAAGGGTGTGAAGGTCACCGTGGGCGCGCCGTTCTTCAACAAGATGACGGTGCCGATCATGGTCAGCCTGTTGTTTCTCATGGGCGTTGGACCGTCGTTGCCGTGGAAGGCCGCGTCGCGCGAACAGTTGCGGCAACTGTTCGTCTGGCCGTCGGTGGTGGCCGTCGCGATCGTCGCGACAGCGCTCGCATTTGGATTGCGCGATGTGTACGCGATGACGGCCTTCGCCTTCGCCGGTTTCGCCCTGGTGTGCAATCTGCGTGAGTTCCGCGTTGGTACGATGGCGCGGGTGCGCGCGCACGGCGAGGCGATTCCTGTCGCTCTGATGCGTCTGGTGGGTGCCAATCGCCGACGTTACGGCGGTTTTACCGCGCACATCGGGGTCGTGGTCGTCGCCGTGGGAATCACCGCGTCGTCCAGTTATCGCTTCGAACGAGAAGCCACGCTCAAGCCCGGCCAGGTGATGCCGGTCAAGGGTGATCTGTCTGTGCGGCTCAAATCGTTGTGGGGCAAACAGGAACCGCAGCGCGAGGTGGTGGGTGCCGACGTCGAGATTTTGCGAGGCGGCACGGTGGTCGGCATGCTCGATCCGCGCATGAACTTTTATCGCTCACAGGATCAGCCCGTACCGACACCCGCCGTGCGCAGTCGACCAACCGGCGACGTGTACATCAACCTCATGGCATTCACACCCGACGGACAATCGGCGACTCTGCGTGTGATTCTCGAGCCGTTCGTACCGTGGATCTGGTTCGGCGGATTGATCATCTCGCTGGGAGCCTTTGTATCGGCTTGGCCTGTGTCGCGCCGTTCCGCGCGGCGGGTGGGGTTCGCCGTCGCGAATCCCGCACCGGTGAGCGGCGCGGGATTCGCCGGTGCCGCCATGTCCTCGACGCAGGCGGCCCCCCTGCCCACCGTGACGAACTGAGGCACGGCATATGAATTGGAAACGCTCGTTCTACACAACGGCCGCTGTCGGCGTACCGCTTATTGCCCTTCTCGCCTACGGCATGACGCGCGACCCCCGCAACATTCCGTCACCGTTGCCGGGTCGCGAAGCACCGACGTTCACCCGGGCCGTCTTCGCGTCCGGCAATGATTCCGTGTTGAGCATGATGATCGGGGATTCCGTGCGCCTCGCCGAGCATCGCGGACACATCGTCGTCGTGAACTTCTGGGCCTCATGGTGCATGGCGTGCCGTGACGAACACGAGGCGCTGTCGATGGTCGCGAATCGCTATGGCGCCAAGGGTGTCCGTTTCTACGGACTCTTGTACAACGACTTCGAACGCAACGGCCTCAAGTGGATCGACGATATGGGTGGGCAGGCCTATCCGGCATTGTCGGATCCCGGCGCGCGCGCAGCGATCGACTACGGCCTCTATGGCGTGCCGGAAACGTTTGTCGTCGATCAACGAGGACGGGTGGCTCACAAGTACACGGGACCGGTTACCGCGGTGCAACTGGCCAGGCTACTTGACTCGCTGCTGATAGCCAATCGTGACTCGAGTGCGTCCGGCTCGACCGACGCGCCGGTGGTGCGCACGTTGCCATCATCCGGGACGAAGCCGTGACCCTGGTCGCGCCGCACACGCGAGCGGCCCGCCAACGGTCGGTGGCGCTGCTCGTCGCGGGACTCGTGACGCTGGGTGTCGCACCATTGCGTGCGCAGACACGCGCCGACACGTCAGTAGTCGTGCAACCCGCAGCCGCGCCATTGCCGGGCGTCGACTCGGTGCTCGACGCGCGCGTGCAGCGTGTATCCGAGCGACTGCGCTGTCCCGTGTGCCAGGGAGAGTCCATTCAGGACTCCCCCGCCGAGCTGTCCGGCCAGATGCGAACGCTGGTGCGCGAACAGTTGGCGAATGGCCGGAGCGAACAGGAAGTCCTGGACTATTTCCTCCAGAAGTACGGTCAGTGGATCTTGCTGGAGCCACGCGCCGAGGGCATCAACCTGCTGGTGTACTGGCTGCCAGTGTTCTTCCTGTTGATTGGCGGTGTCGGACTTGTTATTGCCGTTCGGCGCTGGACTCGGCCGCTGTCACCCGTCGTCGCTACAGACGCGAGTGCACCCTCGGAGTCGGAAAGCACAGTGTAGTGTGCGCGCGCGAGGGCGCCGTTCACCGCGCGCGGCGTTTGTGAATCACCCAATAGATGGATTTTGATTCGCACCAATTGAGGAGTTTTTTTCCGACTATTCGGCCGAAGGGGTTTTTCACCTGTACGTGTGAGAGAATCCCTGATTGCTTCCCCATTGCGCTCGTCGTTAGCGTCCTCCGTACAAATACGGGATGGATGGACGTGCCGACGCGATCATGACGGTCGCGGTGCACGAATCGACAAAGCGATCAACCGGAGTTTGGACAATGCGCGATATACATCGTTGGTTCGGTCCTTCGTTGGCCGCCATGGTGGCGCTTGCAGCACTCAGTGGATGCACCGACGAAAAAATCGTCTATCGGGATAAGCCTCTGTTTGAGGTCCCCACGTCCTCAGCGGCAGGTTTTGTTGGCTACCAGTCCGAAACCACAAAGCAAACCACGTGCGGCGCGTGTCACGTGGAAGTCGCAGGCGAGTGGAAGGAAACGAAGCACGCCAACGCGTGGGCCACGTTGCAGGCCAACGCGGGCAAGAAGGGCTATTGCGAAGCGTGTCACTCGGTGAACAACAACGGCAACAGCGCGACCGACACGCTCGTGGGATGGCGCACGACGAAGTCGGCGCGCTATCAGGATGTGCAATGCGAGTCCTGCCACGGCGCAGGTCTTACCCACATCGCCAATCCCACCAAGGCGAACGTGCCGCTCGTTTCGTTGAAAGCCGGTTCCGGTTTCAGCAACGGGTGCGGCAGCTGTCACTCCGGTGTGCACAATCCGTTCATCGACGAATGGAAACTGTCGGGTCATGGCACGATGGCGTTGTCGAAGAATTCTGCATGGCGCGTGCAGGCCGACTCGGCGTACTGCCAAGGATGTCACACTGGACAGGGCGCGCTGAAGAACTGGGGCGTCGCCGCCCGCACCAATTACAAGGAAAAGAATAAAGGTCCTGGCGATACGCTCACGATCACCTGCGCCATCTGTCACGACCCGCATGCCAAGGACAACCCGGCGCAGTTGCGCTACTCAATCAGCGTCAACAACACTGAACAGAATCTGTGCATGAAGTGCCACAATCGGCGCAGCGTGCCAGATCCCACGTCCACCCGCGGACCGCATTCAGCCGAGGGGGCCTTCCTCACCGGTGAAGCGGGTTGGGTGCCACCCGGCATGGAAATTCCCGGCGGTCAGGCGCGCATTCAGACCACGCACGGCTCCGTCGCGAATCCGCGACTGTGCGCCGGCTGTCACGTGGCCAAGTACTCGGTGACCGATGCGACCGGTGCATTCGTACAGAACGTGACGGGTCACCGCTTCCTGCCGACGCCTTGCGTCGACGCGAATGGAGCTCCCACGGTTTCGCAGACATGTGCTGAGTCGGCTCGCAGCTTCAAGACTTGCACCGCCAGCGGATGCCACGGATCGGAGAACGCCGCACGCACCGCGATGGATGTCGCCAATCTGCGCATCAAGAACCTGGCCATCGAAGTCAATCGTCTGGTCGCGTTGGCGAAGATTGCTCGCCCAACCGAGTTCAGCGTCACCGATAACAAGATCACCACAGGCGAAGGGTCCGCGTTCAACTCGGCGGCCGCGTATAATCCGACGTCCGGTGTGATGACCGGAAACACGGTGCACAACCCGTACCTCATGGAGGCGTTGCTCACCGCGAGCATCGCTCAGCTGAAGAAGGACTACCTGCTCTCCATCACCGCCGGTATCGATCTCAGCAACACCTACTTGAACAGGACGTCGAACAGGTAGTTGAACGTGCAGTAGGCAACGCGCGTCGGGGAGTGCATGATTCTCCTCGGCGCGCGCGTTTTTCGTGGACCGAATGTCGACGCAAGGAGAAGAGGCTGATGTCCGGAATGGTATGGCAGGCGGCTGTCGTGGCCGACTCGCAGGCAGTGCAGACGGCAATCGCCGGCCCTCATGGCGTCGCGGCCGAAGTCGTGGTCAAGAACCCCGTGCCGGGATTTGTCGGCCAGGCGTTTCAGCTCGCGTTCAACCTGCCGAGTTGGGTCCAGATTGGTGGCGCGCTGGTTGGGGCGGCGGTCGGCATCGCGGTGTTGTTCTGGATCTATGGCCGACGCGAGCGGGTGTCTGCGTGGCTGGGCACCCAGTCCACCGGCTACAAGATGGGGTTGGCTGGCATTGCCGGAGTCATGCTGCTGGGCGCTGGGGGCGTGGGGTATGCCGGCAATCACTACATGCAGCACGACAATGACTTCTGTGTCGGCTGCCACGTCATGGGGGACGCATGGACCGCGTTCCAGCGCTCCGAGCATCGCAAGCTCGAGTGCCACGATTGCCACCGGCAATCCGTTCTCGTGAGCGCCA
>JBEBIR010000640.1:0-2537 GCA_040080315.1 Gemmatimonas sp. | reverse complement strand
CTGCGTCTCATACGTGGTTTTCAGGTCGTAGAATCCGAGATTGTGCACGCCATGCGTGAAGCCGACGCCGAACGAATATGGATACAGCTGTGCCAGTGAACTCCCGGCACGACCGGCGAACAACACGATGGACAGCGACTGAGAACCGGAAGGCAATGTCTGCGGAATGTTGCCGATCTGCGTGAGCACACTCGTACTGAGTGCCCGCGTGGTGACCGTCACCGACGTCGAATCGCTCGCCACGATTGGGAGAAACGCCACCGGTGTGCCCACGGAATCCACCACCGCAACTCGCGGGCTTATCGTACCGATCGGCACGGGGACCTTGAGCAGGAGCTCGCCGCTCGCCGATGGCGGTCCGTTCGTCACGATGGTGATGATCGGCGTGATCGCTGGTGCTCCCCCAGCGGCCAACGCGAACGCATTCGAGACGGGTCGCAACAACGCAGCTGGCCCCGGTTCCTGGAGCGCGAGACCGGCGCTCGAACGCTGTCGGATGGTCATGGATACGGGCGAAAGAAATGCCGAATCGGGAATCTCCACTCGCATGCCGTTCAGCGCTGAACCGGGACGCGCGACCGTAATCACGCCTCCGGCGAGTGACACCTGACTTTGCCCGATCGCGACATTGGGATACGTACCGGTTGCCGTAACGCGCACGCCGGCCAGCCCAGTGGTGGTCGCGAGCACCACGTTTCGCCCTTCACTTTGACCAAGTGTCCACACGCCGGCTGTAGCCACGCCGTCGCTGCCGCTTGTTGCCTGCGTCGACGCGAGACTCCCCCCGCCTGAGTCAATCACAAACGTTACCGACACGTTCGCCACGGGACGCGCTTGTGCGTCGCGTACGATGACCGCCGGTCTGATGGGTAACGCGAGGCCCGGCTCGCCCGTTTGCCCGGATCCCTGCGATACACTTAGCGCCGATGGCGGTGCGGTGACGGTGATCGTGGCGTTTCCGCTCCTCCCTTCACTGGTCGCGGTCACCACCGTCGTTCCCGGGCCCAGGGCCGTCACCATGCCGTCGGCGCTCACCGTTGCCACGACCGCCTGGCTTGTGCTCCATGCGACGGCTCGATTGGTCAACCCGTTGCCCGCGGCATCTTTCATTGCGGCGGTTAGCTGCAACGTTGCCGGCGCCAGCAATTGCATGGCGTCCGGCGTGACGGTGACGCTCGCGACCGCGGCGACGACTGGAGGCGTTGGCGTGGTGATCGTCGGCGTGTCGCCACCGCCGCCACACGCGGTAAGGGTCGCGATAGCGGTAGCGACGAGGATTCGTGTTGTACGCATGGTGTCCTGTGTGTGAAGGGGCCTACCCCCATCGCGCAGGAGCCGCCAAATGGGGGCCACGCGCTGTCGCAGGCCACGGCTGATTGCGCCAATGCCGCCGCTGAGGGATCATCAAGGCGTGACCGGCCGTGACCGTACCCCTCCACCCTGCGCACAAGGCTTCGCATGCGACCGCCCTTCCTGATCGTGTCGTTCGTTGTGCTCGTGCAGGCGTGCGGGCATAGCACGTCTTCCGCTCCGCCAGCGTCCGCGACGCCGCAAACGCGTGCGTCTGGCGCACCATCGTGGGCGTATGGGTTCAATGCGCCCGCCGCAGCGCCAGTGCCGGGTGCGGCCGCGGCGCAACCGGCACCGGGCGGCCGAGGCGGCGCGCCCGGCGGCGGACGGGGTGGCGCCGCACCACCAGCGGACACCGTGAAACGCACCGTTTCCGGAAGCACGCTGACATTCACGTCGTCACAGATTCGCGACACCTACGGACCGGCCGACTGGTTTCCAGGTGATCATCCGACGATGCCGCCCATCGTGGCGCGCGGTCGACGCGACGCAATGATCCTCGCGTGCAGCCTCTGTCACTACCCCAACGGGAAGGGGCGCCCGGAGAATGCCAGCGTGTCCGGTCTGCCAGTATCGTACTTCCTGCAAACGATGCGTGACTTCAAAAGCGACTCCCGCAAGAGCAGCGATGCACGCAAGGGCAACACCAACCGCATGATCGCGATCGCCAAGGCGATGACCGATGAGGAGATCAAGGCGAGTGCCGAGTACTTCGGAGCGATCACGTGGACACCGTGGATTCGCGTGGTCGAGCGCGCGCAGGTGCCGAAGACACGAATTGCCGCAGGGCTCTTCATCCCGCTTGAAGGTGCCGACGCCGGTCCTGAACCCATCGGGCAACGCATCATCGAAGTACCGGAGAACACGGAGCAGTCGGAAGTGCTGCGCAATCCGCGATCCGGTTTCGTCGCCTACGTGCCCCCTGGCAGCGTCAAGAAGGGCGAAGCGATCGCAACACGTTTACAGTGCGCGCTCTGCCATGGTGCGACACTGGAGGGACTTGGCCCGGTTCCCGGAATCGCCGGACGGTCGCCGAGCTACATGGTGCGTCAACTGTACGACATGCAGAGTGGCGCGCGCAGAGGGGAGTGGGGCGCATTGATGCGCCACGTGGTGACGAGCATGAGCGTCGACGAGTTTGTCAGCGTTTCGGCGTATGTCGCATCACGTGGATCACGGTGACGGCC
>JBEBIR010000639.1:0-2537 GCA_040080315.1 Gemmatimonas sp. | reverse complement strand
GCGACTTCGTGCTGGACACTTTCCGGACACCAAAAGCGAAATCGGCCATCACATTTGTGATGACCGATCTCGCATCTGCTCTATTTTCGACAGCTCCCGGGGAGGGATTTGAACCCCCGACAGGGTGATTAACAGTCACCTGCTCTACCTGGCTGAGCTACCCGGGAATACACCTTGCAGCCTTCGAATTTCGCCGCCCTCAACCGACAAGTCAAGCGATGCGTCCGCTGCAGACGACTAGAACTGGCCTCGCCTCTGCGATTGCGTTCGCGACACTGACTGCTCTCGGTGGATGCGCCAATGACGGTGGTACCACCCCCACGACGCCTGTGGTGAAGGCCGATACCACGACACCGCTGCTCGATCGCACCGTGTGGCAGACGGGACTCTCGAATCCTTGGGACATCGCGTTCCTGCCGGACAGCACGGCGCTCATCGTCGAGCGCCCCGGGCGCGTCCGCGCGCGCCGTACAGACGGCACACTGACTACCGTAACGACCATCAACGATGTGATCGTCGGCGGTGAAGGCGGACTGCTCGGACTGGCCGTCGATCCGGCGTTTGCGAGCAATCGCTTCGTGTACACCTGCTTCTCGTCCAGCCTGGGTGGTGCGAACGACAATCGATTGGTGCGCTGGAAGCTGTCGACGGACCTCACACAGATCACCGATCGGTCGGACATCGTCACCGGAATGCCACGGGCCAGTAGCGGCCGTCATTCCGGATGTCGGCCGCGCTTCGGACCCGATGGATTCCTCTGGATCGCCACCGGCGATGCCGCGAACGGCGTCAATCCGCAAAACGTACAGAGTCTCGGCGGCAAAGTGCTGCGGGTGACGCGCGACGGCGTCGCGGCGCCGGGCGGACCGCTCATTCGCAGTGGTGATGAGCGCATCTACTCCTTCGGACATCGCAACGTGCAGGGTCTCGCGTTTCATCCTGTGTCGGGCGCGGCGTACTCCGTCGAGCACGGTCCGTCCGTTGACGATGAAGTGACGGCGCTCGCGAGCGGCGGCAATGCAGGATGGGATCCCGTGCCGGGCTACAATGAATCCGTGCCGATGACAGACGTCTCACGATTTCCCGCGGCGATGCCCGCCGTGTGGAAGTCAGGATCACCAGCGCGCGGTACGTCGGGCGCGACCTTCCTGCGCGGTTCCGCGTGGAAGGGTTGGGAGAACGCGCTGGTGATTGCGCAACTCGTGGGCGCGAAACTGGTGGTGTTGCAGCTTGACGCCACCGGTCGTGTAGCACGCACCACCAATCTGTTCAGCGAATTCAACACGCGGTTGCGTGTGCCGGTTCAAGGTCCCGATGGCGCGTTGTACATCGCCACCGACGTTGGCGGAACCAGTGGCGCGATCTGGCGCGTGACGCCTCGCTGACCGCGCGATCGCGCGAACCACTTACAGTACCGTCCGTAGCCAGTGACCGGTGTGGCTGGTCGGTACCTTCACGATGTCCTCCGGTCGCCCCATCGCCACCACGCGGCCGCCTTCGTCACCGCCTTCGGGTCCCATGTCCACGATCCAGTCGGCGAGTTTGATCACATCGAGATTGTGTTCGATGACGACGAGTGTGTGGCCCTGATCGAGCAGCCGATCGAATACCGTGGCCAGGCGACGAATGTCTTCCAGATGCAGCCCCGTCGTGGGTTCGTCGAGCACATACAGTTTCTTCACGCCGCCTTTCGCCGCCAACGCGAGTTCGCGCGCAATCTTGAGTCGCTGCGCCTCACCGCCAGACAGCGTCGTCGCTGGTTGTCCGAGTCGCAGATAACCCAGCCCGACTTGCTGCACGTGCCACAACGCCTGCGCGAGTTTGTCTTCTCTCGGCCAGAACTTGATGGATTCATCCACCGTGAGTTCGAGCACGTCGGCAATGGTCTTGTTCTTGAAGCGTACTTCGAGCAATTCGGGCTTGAATCGTTTTCCGCCGCAGGCGTCGCACGGCACAAACACATCGGCCATGAAGACCATCTCCACTTCGATCGCGCCGGCGCCTTCGCAGGTCTCGCAACGGCCACCCTTCACATTGAATGAGAAGTGCCCCGGACCGTATCCGCGGGTGCGGGCCAGCGGAGTTTCGCTGAACAGGCGGCGGATCTCATCATAGGCTTTGACATACGTGACGGGATTCGAGCGGGGCGATTTGCCAATGGGTGTTTGATCCACCAACACGACGTCGTCAAAAACTTCATCACCGGTGAGTGTCGCGAACTGACCAACCGTCTCGCCCAGATGCTCTTTCGCCGAGTGTTCGCCGTGCAGTCGCGACTCGATGGCGTGAAAGAGAATATCGTGAACGAGTGTGCTCTTTCCGGACCCCGATACACCGGTCACGAGGGTCATGGCGCCGATGGGAATGCGCACGTCAACGCCGTGCACATTGTGCGCGGTCGCCCCACGCAGGTCGATCCACCGTGGACCAACGGCGCGACGTTTGGCGGGGAGCGGGATCGTCCGCGCGCCCGTGAGATACTGGCCGGTCAATGGACTCTGCGACGCGTTGGCCATTGGTCCCGCAAAGACCACGTG
>JBEBIR010000068.1:0-11173 GCA_040080315.1 Gemmatimonas sp. | reverse complement strand
GCTTCCGTTGCGAGATCGGGTCGTCCTTCCTTCGTCACAACGGTCACCACTTCCGGAAATCGCTTGACGATTCGCTCGGCCGCGAGCGACAAGCGCGTGGCGTCTTCCAGCGAGACACTGGGCAATCGTCGCGTATTGATGAGGATTGAACCCTCGTCGAGCTTCGGCATGAACTCCGTGCCGATCTTCGACAGGGATGCGACGGCGACGACGATCATCACCAGCGCCGCCCCGACGACGTGCCGAGGCGCGTGCATCACGCGATCAAGCGCTGCACCGTAGCGCGCGGTCAGCCGTGTCAACCAAGCGGCTGGTGCGGCTTCGCCGCTGCGCAGCGCCCACGCCGACACGGCGGGCACGTAGGTGAGCGCCAGCAACAGACTGCCCAGGACCGCACACACGACGGTGAACGCCATCGGCTTGAACATGCGTCCTTCCATTCCGTCAAGCGCGAAGATCGGAATGTAGACGGCGACGATGATGGCGATACCGAACAGGATCGGACGCCCCACCTCGATCGCGGCGCGTTCGAACAGGCCCAGACGGTGCGTATCGTGATGGTGTTCGATGCGCCGAATGAAGCTCTCCACCATAACGACCGATGCATCCACAATCAGCCCGAAGTCGAGCGCCCCCAGACTCATCAGGTTGGCTGAATAGCCGAACAACGCCATGCCCACAAACGCGAAGAGCATCGACAGCGGAATCACCGATGCCACGATCAGCGCCGCGCGCACGTTGCGGAGGAACAGGAACAGCACGGCAATAACCAACAGGCCACCTTCCAGCAGGTTCTTCAGGATCGTGGTCGTGGTCCGGCTCACCAGTTCCGTCTGATCATAGAACGGCGTGATCGTGACGTGCGCGGGCAGGGCTTTCTCGATCTCCTGCATGCGCAGCTTCACGGCGGCGATGACCTTGCGCGAGTCCGCTCCCTGCAGCTTGAGCACCATGCCGCTCACCACCTCGCCCTGACCGTCCTTCGTCACCGCACCGTTTCGCGGCAGCGCACCCAGACGCACCGTGGCCACGTCGGCAATGCGCACCGGTGTGCCGCCCTGCGCCGTCACTACCACGCGCTCGATATCCGCGGTGCTTTCCACGCGTCCCAAACCGCGCAGCGTGTAGCGTTCGCCACCTTGCTCGAGATAGCTTCCGCCAAAGGCCATGGTGTTGCGCGACAGCGCCTCGTGCACATCGGCCAGCGTCAACCGCCGTGCCGCCAGGCGCACGGGATCGACCGTGACCTCAATGCGCTCGACGTACCCGCCCCACGAGTTCACCTCCGACACGCCGGGCACCGTCCGCAGTCGCGGGCGAATCGTGTAGTCGTTGAGCGTCTTGAGCTGCGTCAGCGACAGCGAGTCGCTGGACAGCACGAACTGATACAGCTCACCCATCGGCGTTGATACCGGCCCCAGCGCCGGCTCAATGCCCACCGGCAACGCGCCCTTCGCATCGCTCAACCGCTGTTGCACTAACTGGCGCGCAAAGTACACATCCGTGCCATCGGGAAACGGAACCGTGATCAGTGACAATCCGAACTTGGACACCGAGCGCACGCCTTCCGCGCCAGGGAGTCCCATCAGCGACGACTCCACCGGATAGGTGACCAGCCGCTCGACCTCTTCTGGTGCCATGCCCGGGGCGACGGTAATGACTTCCACTCGCGTGCCGGTCAGATCGGGGAACGCATCAAAGGCGATGCGCTGCAGCGCAATCATGCCACCCGCCAGGATCATCAGCGTGCCACCGATAACGATGCCACGACGGTGCAGGGCAAAATGTATGAGCTTCTGCATTGGTTACTCGACGCCACCACTGGTGCGATGCTTGAGCAGCTCCGCTTTGGCGATGGCCGCACCACCCAGCAACACCGGACGTCCGACGCCAACGCCGGACAGTACTTCAACGCGATCGGCCGTTCGTCGGCCCACACGGACCGGCACCGCTTCGATAAACAGGCCGGCGCCACGCGGCTCGACCGCAATCACAATCGTATCGCCCTCAAGCGCCTGCAGCGCGCCCGCCGGCACGACGGCGGCCGGCGAGCCACCCGAACCCAGCAGGTCCGCCTGCGCGAACGACTCAGCGCGGCCGATGCGCATACGTCCCTTCGGCGCCGCAATCACTTCGATCGTGCGCGTGAGCGTATCGAGCGTCGGTGCGACGCGGGTGACCACGGCGTCATGTTTCTGGGTGGGATCATCGGTCAGCGTGTACTGCACCGTCGCGCCGATGCGAACACCCTGCGCCGCTGTCTCGCCCAAACGCATCTGCAGAATCAGCCGTTCCGGGTTGCCGACGGTAATCAGCGCTGATCCCGGCAGCACCACCGTGCCGGGCTGTGCGTCGCGCGCGATCACCACGCCAGCGATCGGCGTGCGAATCAACACGTCGTGCGGATCGACGTTCGCAGGTGTTGGGCCGCCTCCCACGAGGTGCTCAATCAGCGCCTCCGCCCGATTGCGCTCGGAGATCGCCTGCTCGAGCCGCGCCGCGGCCGCCACGCGGGCGGCATCCGCCCGCTCCACTTCAGCGCGCGACATGGCCTTCGCTTCGAGCAGTCGATGCGCTCGCTCACTCGCGGACGCGGCCATCGTTCGCTCGGCCTCGGCTGACGTCACCTGGGCCTTGGCAGATGCCAGCGTGCTTCTGGCGTCCATGATCTCGTGGCTGTGAATCCTGACTAACACCTCGCCAGCCTTCACGACATCGCCAACGCGCACCAGCACGTGGGTAATGCGTCCTTCGGTGATCGAACCGATGGTCTCAACGCCGGCCGGATCGAGCATCAGTCGCGCCGGCACGGTCGTCGCCGTCCGCCATTGAATGGTGCGAACGGTATCGAACGTGAATCCCGCAATCGCCACCGCATCGGCGGACAGGGTCACCGTATCGACGACGGCGGTCGTCGCCGTCGTATCGATCGGCGCACCGGCATCGCCGCCGCCGCACGCCGCGAGCAAGGGGATCGCGACACAGCAAACAAATCGGAAGGAGGGCATCGTTATCGAGGTGTAGAGGGCAGCGCCGCATGCAGCGGCAGGTCAAGCGGGCTCTGTGCATCCAGTCGCGCGCCGATCGCGCGTTCCAGTTCAAGTCGTGTCATCCACGCATCGACCGCCCAACGGATGTGAGTCGTCATGGCGTCGGTCGACGCGCGTTCGGCATCGAGCAGTTCAACCAGCGACGCCTGACCCTCGCGATAGGCGATTCGAGCAATCGACGCGACATCGCGTCCGCGTTGTGCGAACGTGGCAGCGTCACCAGCATGCGCGCGCGTGGCGAGGTACGCCGTGAGCGCGGCCACCGCGTCGGCGCGGACACCTATCGACACATCATCTCGCCACGCCGTCGCTTCACTCAACTCGCCGCGAGCGCGCTGGCGGGCACCGTCATTCCGGTTGAACAGCGGGAACGGAACGGCCAATCCGACTTGTCCCGTCATGACGCCGGCCGTCTTCTTGCTCCCGCCTTGCAATTGCCAGTCGCCGAGTGTTCCCCGCTGCTCGGCGCTCAGGCGTGCCTGCGCTTCGCGCAGAGCGGCCTCTCGGGCGTGCATCTCGGGTCGTGATCGCGCGGCGAGCTCACTCGCGGCAGTGGTATCCGGTGGCGCGGGCAAACTGGGAGCGACGAGTGCGCCGATTTGCGGGAGTTCATGGTCAGGCACGCCAACGGCGCGCGACAACTCCGCGCGCGCGCGCGCCATCTCACCGATCGCGGCTGCCTGCGCTACGCGCGCACGATCCGCCTCCAGTCGTGTTCGCAGCGCGACGCCTTCCGCCACGAGGCCCTCCCGCGCTCTGCTGGCATCGATTATCGCCACCTCCATCAGCGCCTCGGCCTGCGCGCGCGATACCGCGGCATTCTCGCCAGCGGCCGCCGCGCGCAGCCACGCGCGAGCCACACGCAGCTCCGACTCGCGACGCTCGGCCAACCCATCGGACTCGGCTCGCTGCGAAGCGGCACCGCCGAGTCGGCGCAGCGCCAGTCGCCGACCGGTCACGTCAAACGGCACATAGAGTGTCGTGAAGATGTCCGGGGACAGCGTACTGCCGAGATTCTCGCGGCGGTATTCAATGGATGGATTGGCAAACTGGGCCACCTCGCGCGCGCGGCCCAGTGATGCGTCGCGTCGCGCGTCGGCGACCCGCAATCCAGGGGCATGCTGGCGCGCCAGCTCCAACGCGCGGGTCAGATCGAGGGGTTCCCGGGCCGGCGTTGCCTGGGCGCTGAGCGGCACCCTGCCTGACGGCGCCAGCATCAACGTGGCCACCAGCAGTCTGAAGAACGAAAAGGTACGAGTCATGCGCCCAACGTACCTATCTATGATGAATTGGCCATGAACAGAGGTCCATCGGATTCAAGATCGTCCGCGCACTGGCCGATGAAGACAAAGAGGCGTCTGAGTAGACGCCAACGTTTTTGCCCTTCCTCGACCCGCTCCGTGCCTGCCATTCCAACGCCCAGTAGCAGTTCGCCGCAGATCGCGCGCATGCCCGCCGCGATCGACCCGCTGGGTCGCATCGTGCGCGCCTACGACCGAGCCATTCGTGCCTGCGAATCATTCGATCTGGCCGCGGCGCGTGAGTCCATTGGTTTGCTGCGCGCGGCGCTGGAGTTGGACAGCCCCGCCTCGCGGAGCTTCGATGCCCTGTACGCGTGGTGCGAGTCTTCCATCGACAGTCGCGACTTCATCGGACCAGCGCGCACGTTGCGGTCGTTGCGCGACGCGTGGTGTCAGGTAGGCCGGCCGACGCCGATCACGACACGGCCGGAGTGGCCGGTTTCGTAGTCGGCGGAATCGACGGGAGGGGTATCGACACCCGCACCAGCGTGCCGACATCGCGAGGCCCGGGCTTCACGGTGATCGATCCGCCGTGGCGACCGACAATCCACCACGCAATGGCCAGTCCGAGACCGCTCCCGTCGGCGCGATGCGCGCGTGCCCGATCGCCGCGATAGAAGCGATCAAAGATCTTCGCGCCGTCCTCCGCCCCAACGCCGATCCCGTCATCCTCCACCTCGAGAACGGCTGACGAGCCATCCACGTCCACGCGCACGTCGACATAGCCACCCTCGCGCCCGTAGCGGAGCGCATTGTCCACCAGAATACCGATCAGGCGATGCAACAGGACCTCATCGCCGCGCACCGGCGCTTCCTGAAGCAGCGAACACCGCAGCGCGACACGACGCTGGTCCGCCTCAGTGTGCCAACGATGCAATTCGTCGGTGACGACGTCATCCAGGAACAGCGGCGACATCGCCTGCTCAATCCCGTCCCGATTGGCATCGGCGCGCGCCAGTTGGAGCAACTCATCCACCAGCGCCGACATCCGCAGCAATTCCCCGTGCACCGCCGGCAACGTGTTCGACGGCGGACCGTCCGGGAAGGCGGTGAGCGTGTCACCATCCGACAACATCGCGACTTCCACGCGACTGCGAACACGCGCCAGCGGGGTGCGCAGTTCATGCGCCGCATCGGCGAGGAATCGACGCTGTTGCTCGAGCGCACCATCCAGTCGATCGAGCAAGTCGTTGAATCGGGAGCCTAGCCGACCGAGTTCGTCTGCCTCGTCTTCCAGTGGAATGCGGCCCTTCGTGCCGGGCACAATTCCGGCGGCAGCAGCGGCCATGCGGGCCACCGGTTGCAGCGTGCGACCCGTCAACCACCACCCGGTAACTGCCGCAAGGATCACGAGCGCCGGGATCCCCAGCGCGATACCACGATCGATGCGCGCCTCAATAGCCGCCACACCAGCGCCGCTCGCCTCGACGTGAACCTCCCATGCCGGCGCCAGGTTCGCGTCCAACGCCGCGACGATGCGTCGGATCGGCGGCGCGAGCGCGTGGTGCGTGCTCGGTCGCGGGACGCCCACAACCGTAAACTCGCGACCGTCAGGGCGGCGAATGTGAATAATCCGATCTTCGAACGCCAGTTCGCCGGCGATATGCGTGAGGGTGGCTTCGATCGTCTGGTACTCCGCGATCTCGACTCGGAAAAACTGGCTCACCAGTGCGGCCGATGCGCGCGCGGAATTGTCGAGTTCCTGACGCAGCGCATCGCGCATGGCCAGCCGCATCGCCACCGCCAGCGCCAACAGCACGATCAGGAGCGTGATGGCATACATGATCGTGAAACGAATGCGAATGCGCGGGACGTGCCGCTCCGCAAGACTGCCAGGCGTTGTCATCCGTCGGCGCGAGCCGGTGCGATCCGATATCCCGCGCCACGAATGGTCTCCAGCAACGGCGGCTCGCCCTCCGCATCGATTTTGCGCCGCAGGCGCGCCACGTACACATCGATCACATTGCTCAGGGCATCATAGTTGTCGTCCCACGCCTTCTCGCTGATGTACGACCGGCTGAGCACCTTGCCGCTGGCGCGCATGAGCACCTCGAGCACCGCGAATTCCTTGGTGGTCAGCAGAATCGGGCGATCGCCGCGATGCGCCTCGCGGGTGGCCGGGTCGAGTTCCAGGTCCGCCACGCGCAAAATGACTGCCGCCTCAGCATTCGGTCGGCGCAACAGGGCCCGCAGTCTGGCCACCAATTCACCCAAGGCATACGGCTTCACGAGATAGTCGTCGGCGCCGAGATCGAGGCCGGCAATTCGGTCTTCCACGGCGTCGCGCGCGGTGGCCATAAGGACGCGCGGCGCAGGGCGACGCGCCCGGAAGGCGCTGCACAGCGCAAATCCGTCGTCGTCGGGAAGTCGGATGTCCAACACCACCGCATCGTAGGGGCTGACGCCAGCGAGCGCGCGCGCCATCTTCCCCGTCGACGCCGCATCAACCGCGAAACCCGCACTCCGCAGGTACGCCGTTGCGCTTTCGCGAAGCGTGTCGTCGTCTTCCACAAGCAAGATGCGCATCATTGGCAATCTACAGCAGCAGATGACGGTAGCATGAATTCCGACGGCAGCGCCCACGGGACCAGCGCGTGAGCAAGAAGACGCCTCGGTCGCGCCCAGCGGTCCGCCTCCAGCGCGGACCGCGAATCGGGCTGGTCCTCGGTGGCGGTGCGCTCAAGGGCCTGGCCCATATCGGCGCGCTCCGCGCCCTCGAGGAGGCCGGTATCCAACCGGCGCTCTATGCCGGCACCAGCATTGGCGCCATGATCGCCGCGGCTGCCGCCTCCGGCATGTCCGTCGCGGAGTTGACCGAACGCGCCACACGCTTCCGGCGACGCGATCTCTTTCGCATCAATCACTTAGGCATGCTGATGGAACGCATGCTCTCCCGCTCCATCTATCTTGAAGAACCGCTTCGTGCGCTGTCCGACGAACTCGTGGCCGATGGCACGTTTGACGATCTGGCTGTGCCGTTGCTCGTCACCGCCGTCGACATCGACCGCGGCGTTCCCGTCGTCTTCGGTCGGCCGGGCCTTCGAAACGTTCGCGTCCGGGATGCGGTGTACGCGTCGTGCGCGCTGCCCGGCTTTTTCCCACCGGGTGTGGTAGACGGACGCACCTGCATCGACGGGGGCACGACGGACAACCTTCCCGTGGCGATCGCCGCGCAGGCAGTCGACGCGCTCATCGCGATCGACGTGGGGATCGCCGACGTGCCGGTCGCATCGGGCATCGCCTCACAGGGGTTTGCATCGATCTTCATGCGTGCCGCCACCATGATGATGCACGAGCAGCAACAGCACTCGCTCGAGCGATGGAAGTCGCCACCCATGCTGCTGGTGCGCCCCAAGGTGTCGCACATCGGCTGGTTCAGCTTTTCGCACGTGGCTGAACTGCTGGAGGTTGGCTACACGGCCACGCGCGATGCGTTGCGCGACCTGGACGTGATGCTGCGCGCACCGGGCGGGATCTATCCACGACGCGATATCGAAATCCTCGTCGACCGGGCCGCCTGCACGGGATGCGCGCTGTGTGTCACACGCGCGCCGGACATCATGGCCCTGGACGGCGAGCAGAAGGCCTACCCACTGTCCCGCCGCCACGAGTGGTCACCGGCCGACGGCGCCTTCGTTCGTTGCTGCCCCGTCGACGCCATTCAAGCACTGCCCGCAACCGACAAGTGGCGTGATGGCGACCCGCAGCCGATATTCCAAGTAGCCTCGTCGGTACCGGGTGCCCGCTTGTAGTTGGCACCGCGGCGCGATGAGTGGCTCCGTCCAGAACGCGTGCGACCTCCCATGGGGCCGGCGCACGCAGGACCAATCTGACACATGTCGCATCCGAATTCGTTCAGCAGCCGCTCCACCCTGTCGGTGGGCGACCGTCGCTACGCGTACTATCAACTCAGCGCGCTCGACGCCCTTCCTGAAAGCACCGCCGCCACGCTTCCCTTTTCCCTGCGTGTGCTGCTGGAGAATCTGCTGCGCGGAGAAGACGGCGCGTTCGTGAAGCGTGTCGATATCGAGGCGATGGCCCGCTGGAACGTCAAGGCGCCCGTCGACAAGGAGATCGCCTTTCGCACCGCGCGCGTGCTCCTGCAGGATTTCACCGGCGTGCCGTGCGTCGTCGATCTGGCGGCAATGCGTGATGCCATGGTGGCGCTGGGCGGCGATCCCACCCGCATCAATCCGCTGCAGCCGGTCGACCTGGTGATCGATCACTCGGTGCAGGTCGATGAGTATGGAACCGAGGCGTCGCTGCTGCTCAACACCGAACATGAGTTCGAGCGCAACAACGAGCGCTACGAGTTTCTCAAGTGGGGACAGACGGCGCTCCGGAATTTCCGCGTCGTTCCGCCTGGCACTGGCATCTGCCATCAAGTCAATCTCGAATATCTCGGTCAGGTCGTCTTTACCGCCACCGACGGCACCGATACGCTGGCCTACTGCGATTCACTGGTCGGCACCGACTCGCACACCACGATGATCAACGGACTCGGCGTGCTGGGCTGGGGTGTTGGCGGGATTGAGGCGGAAGCCGCCATGTTGGGTCAACCGGTGAGCATGCTCATTCCCGACGTGATCGGGTTCCGACTGCACGGCAAACTGCCGGCGGGCGCTACCGCGACCGACCTGGTGCTCACCTGCACAGAGATGCTGCGCAAGAAAAAGGTCGTCGGCAAGTTTGTCGAATTTTATGGACCTGGCCTGTCATCGTTGGCGTTGGCCGATCGAGCCACCATCGCCAACATGGCGCCCGAGTATGGGGCGACCATGGGTTTCTTCCCGGTGGACGCCGAGACGCTCAAGTATCTGCGCCTCTCCGGTCGGAGCGAACAGCAGGTGGCGCTGGTGGAAGCGTACTGCAAGGCGCAGGGCCTGTTCCGCACGGATTCCACACCCGATCCGATCTTCACCGACACGCTCGAACTCGACTTGACCACGGTGGTGCCGAGTCTCGCCGGGCCGAAGCGTCCGCAGGATCGCGTACCACTCTCGCAAAGCAAGGCGATGTACCGCGAGGCGCTCGCTGCACAGTTGGCGGCGCAAAGCAAGTCAACACCCGCCACGGCAACGGCGGCCGCCGGGTCGCCCGCCGCGTCGATGGTATCCGAAGGCGCGCCAGTCATTGTCGAAGACGGCGTGACGTGCTCCTATCGCGATGAATCGTTCGTCCTCAAACACGGGCACATCGTTATCGCCGCGATCACCTCGTGCACGAACACCTCAAACCCGAGTGTGATGCTGGCGGCGGGACTGCTGGCACAGAAAGCGGTCGCCAAGGGGTTGCGCAGCAAACCGTGGGTGAAGACGTCGCTGGCACCGGGATCGAAGGTGGCCACCGACTACTTCCACAAAGCCGGTCTTATGGAGTCGCTCAATACGCTCGGCTTCAATGTGGTGGGCTACGGATGCACGACCTGTATCGGTAACTCCGGACCGCTGCCCGCCGTGATCAGCGAGGCCATTGAGAATGGCAATCTCAACGTCGCCGCCGTGCTGTCGGGCAATCGTAACTTCGAGGGCCGCGTCAATCCGCAAACACGATTCAACTATCTCGCGTCGCCGCCATTGGTGGTGGCGTACGCTTTGGCGGGACGGATGGACATCGACTTGGCCACCGAGCCGCTTGGCGTCGGCACGGATGGTCCGGTGTTTCTGCGAGATATCTGGCCGTCGGCGCAGGAAGTCGAAGACACCATCTTGTCGTCGGTGAAGCGCGAGCAGTTCATGACGCAGTACGCCAATGCCTTCGCTGGCGACAAGTATTGGCAGGCCATCGAATCACCCGAAGGCGACCAGTACGCATGGAACAACGAGTCGACGTACGTCAAGAACCCGCCGTACTTCGACGGGATGACGATGACCCCACCGGGCATTCGCGCCATCAGTGGTGCGAAAGTGCTCGGCATGTTCGGCGATTCCATCACGACCGATCACATTTCCCCGGCCGGGTCCATCGCCGCCGCCTCACCAGCGGGGTTGTGGCTCAAGTCGCTCGGGGTAGACCGCAAGGACTTTAATTCGTATGGCGCTCGACGCGGCAATCACGAAGTCATGATGCGTGGCACGTTTGCCAATATCCGCCTCAAGAACGAATTGACAGGCGGCAAGGAAGGCTGGTGGACCGCGACGGCACCCGGCGCCGAGCCGACCGCTTTGTACGACGTGGCGATGACGCGTCAGGCGGCCGGATTGTCGCAGATCATCATCGCGGGCAAGGAGTATGGCACCGGCTCGTCGCGCGACTGGGCGGCCAAAGGCACCATGTTGCTTGGTGTGCGCGCGGTGATCGCCGAGAGTTTCGAGCGCATTCATCGCTCGAATCTGGTGGGCATGGGAGTGTTGCCACTCGAGTTCGCGAATGGGGAAACGCGACAGACGCTGGGACTCAGCGGATTCGAGACCTACGACATCAGCGGTTTGAACGAGTCGCTGGTGCCGCGTGCGACGCTCACGGTCACGGCGACAGCAGCGGATGGCAGTCAGAAGACATTCAGCGCGCGCTGCCGGATCGACACGCCGGAAGAGATGCAGTACTACACGCACGGCGGGATTCTGCCATACGTGTTAAGGAGTCTGGTGCGCAAGTAGCGAGTACTGAGTACTGAGTACTGAGTACTGAGTACTGAGTACTGAGTACTTAGTACTCCGTCCCGCCAGGGCGGCGCGGTGCCTGACTCGAGTTGTCCATGTCAGAAAAGATCAGCCACGGACCGCCGGACCGTCGCCTCAACGTGAGGGTAAACTTTCCCACGTCGTTCGCTTCACTCGCGTAGCGGTACGCGCCAATGATGAATCCGACGGAATCCGACGC
>JBEBIR010000638.1:0-2540 GCA_040080315.1 Gemmatimonas sp. | reverse complement strand
ACACCGAACAGTGCGCACAGTTCATCACTCCAATCGCGCGCGTCAAGATCATACAGCATCGTGCGCGAGGCATTCGTGTGATCCGTGGCGTGGACGGCGCCACCGGTGAGATGCCACATGAGCCAGCTGTCAATCGTGCCCGCCGCCAGTTCGCCGCGCATCGCGCGGTCACGCACGCCCGGTCGGCCCAACAGCCACTCCAATTTTGTCGCGCTGAAGTACGGATCGGTCACGAGACCCGTGCGCGCCGCGATCATCGCCGCTTGCGGGGCCAGTTCCGCGCATCGCTCCGCCGTGCGCCGATCCTGCCACACGATCGCATTGTGCACCGCGCGTCCCGTTGCGCGTTCCCACAGCACAATCGTTTCGCGTTGATTGGTAATGCCGACAGCCGCCGGCACCACGCCGGCCTGCGCAAGCGCTTCGCGTGCCGCTGCGAACGTGCGCTCGAGTATTTCGTGCGGGTCGTGCTCAACCCATCCGGGCGCCGGATAGTGCTGGGTGATCTCGCGATATCCGCGCCCCAACACGCGACCATCGTGCGCGACCACCAGGCAGGTGGAGCCGGTCGTTCCCTGATCGATGGCGAGAATGCAGGTCATATCGAGACTCTGGCGAGAGGGTTTGGGGCGATGCATCCGAATGTTCAGCGGTTGGAGAACGGTGGTTCAACGAATCCGCGGTCGGTGAGATACCCGGTGATCAGCGAGCGCGGCGTGATATCGAACGCCGGATTCCAGACGTCAACACCCGCAGGCAACTCGCCCAGTTCGTCTGCGGCACGATGCTCGATTTCGATCGCTCCGCCGTGAGTCGTGGCGGGATCGATCGAACTCCACGGTGCTGCGACATAGAATGGCACGGCATGCGCCCGCGCCGCGAGGGCCACGGAGAATGTGCCGATCTTGTTGGCGACATCGCCATTGGCCGCAATGCGATCTGCGCCAACGAGAACTAGGTCAATCGTGCCCGATGCGAGCAGCGACGCCGCCGCACCATCGGGCAGCACGGTGACCGCAATGCCGGCGCGCGTGAGCTCCCACGCGGTCAGTCGCGCGCCTTGTCTGAGCGGTCGTGTTTCGTCTGCAAAGACCTCGAGCCGACGACCCAACGCGTGCGCCGCATAGATCGGGGCCAGTGCAGTGCCCATGCCCGCCGTCGCCAACGCACCGGCGTTGCAGTGCGTCAGCACGCGTGCGCCGTCAGGGATGAGGGCCAGTCCGTGCGTACCGATGGCCTCGCACATCCTGATGTCTTCTGTCAGGATGCTATCGGCTTCGTCGTACAGCGCATCGCGCAGCGCGTCGTCCGGTTCGCTCGCGGCGCGCGCAATCATTCGCTCCACCGCCCAACGCAAATTGACGGCGGTTGGTCTGGCAGATGCAAGACGCGAGGCGAAATCGGGCAGCAGCGTGCGCATGCCGAGTGCATCTCCACCGGTGGTATGGTCCACGGCCACAATCAGACCAATGGCCGCCCCGACGCCAATGGCGGGGGCACCCCGAATGGCCAGCGTGCGTATGGCGTCGACGACTTCATCAAGCGTGCGCGCCTCGCACACCACCTCGCGTGCCGGAAGCGCGCGCTGATCGAGGTAGCGCAGGGCCCGTCGATCGGGCGACCAGGCGACAGCGGGGACGGGAAGCACGGCGAAAGCGTTACTCGTGGTCTGTTTGATGATGGTGAACGAGCCGTCCGCGCGGTTGAGGGAACAACAGACGGGAGACGGGAGACGGCAGACTTGAGACGGAGACCGGCCGCCTCTCAGTCTGCAGTCTCCAGTCCTCCGTCTTTCCATGGAAGACGTGCGACTCGAGACAAAGACCAAGACCAGCAGCGTCCGAGTCTGCAGTCTCCAGTCCTCCGTCTCTTGTCTGTTGTTCCACCATCGTCAAGGCGGCGTCCCGGAATGGAGACTAGCTAGATTTCACGCATCCCGCGAGAATCATCGCCACCCCCGCCCTGCCCGTCCGATGGCCTACCAGTTCCTGACCTTCGCCGTGACCGATCGCATTGCCACGATCACGGTCAATCGCCCTGACAAACTCAACGCGCTGAATGACGCGACGATTCGGGAACTCGGGGTAGCCATCGACGAGGCACGAGCACGCGATGACGTCGCGGGAATCCTGCTCACCGGCGCCGGACGTGCGTTCGTGGCCGGTGCCGACATTTCCGAACTCGCCAGCCAAACGCCATTGGAAGCGACGCATCGCGCTCGCGTGGGCCAACAGATCTTTCGCCGCTTTGAGACCAGTCCCAAGCCCGTTGTCGCGGCGCTGAACGGGTTTGCACTGGGCGGCGGTTGCGAGCTGGCGATGTCGTGTCACGTGCGCATCGCCAGCGAGAGCGCCAAGCTGGGGCAGCCGGAAGTGAAGTTGGGAATCCTCCCTGGATACGGTGGCACCCAACGGTTGCCACGTCTGGTAGGACGAGGCGCTGCGCTCCGACTGCTGCTGACCGGCGAGTTGATTAGCGCGGCGGAGGCGTTTCGGTTGGGCCTGGTCGATCAGGTGGTTGCGCCCGAGCTGCTCATCGAA
>JBEBIR010000637.1:0-2541 GCA_040080315.1 Gemmatimonas sp. | reverse complement strand
GTGGATGGACTCCACGCGTCTGGGCGCGGCCGGCGGATCATTCGGCGGGTACATGGTGAACTGGATCGCCGGACACAATCAGCGTTTCAAAGCGCTCGCGTCGCACGCGGGAGTGTACAATCTCGAGCACATGAGTGGCGCCACGGAAGAACTGTGGTTCACCGACTGGGAGTTTGGTGGGCCCATGTGGAATGCCAACGTGCTCAATACGCAGTATCGTCGCTGGTCGCCGCATTTGTCAGCCGGCAAGTTCCGTACACCCACGCTGGTGTTGCACGGAGAGCGAGACTTTCGCGTGCCGTTCACGGAAGGCGTGGCGATGTTTACGGCCTTGCAGCGTCAGGGCGTGCCGAGTCGTTTCGTGGAGTTCCCCGACGAAGGCCATTGGATTCTCAAGCCGGCCAATGCGCAGGTGTGGTGGAAGGAGATGCAGGGGTGGTTCAAGCAGTATCTGGCGACGCCGAAGCAGTAGATGATGCGCACTGTCGGCTGGATGGTCACGCTGGGAGTGCTGGTCGCATTGCCCTGCTCCAGTGCACGTGGTCAAACCGCACAGAAGCGATCTCCCGCACGAGCGGATTCGATACGGGGCTACTCCGCTTCGGCAGCGAGACTTGAGCGCCAACTTGAAGCGGAGCTCGCGCGAACGCTCAGTCGTGACTCCACTGAAGCCTTCTTCAAGTTCCTCACCGACGAGCCACACCCCGCCGGCTCGGTGCGCAACAAGGAATTGGCCGACTTCATCGCCGACAAGTATCGCGCGTGGGGTCTGGACCATGTGACGCTGCATCGATACGACGTACTGCTACCATGGCCGCGCGAAGTGAGCGTCACGATGACCGCACCAACCGTGTACCGCGCAACGCTCAAGGAAGATGCGTATCCACAAGATCCGCATTCCGCGAAGGATGCGGGCATCACCTATCTGGGCATGAGTGCGTCCGGTGACATCACCGGTGAGCTGATCTACGCGTCCAGTGGCAATCCGTCCGACTACGATTGGCTGGAGCAGCACGGTGTGAACCTCGCGGGCAAGATCGCCCTGGTACGTTACTCGGTACCGTACAGCTATCGCGGCTTCAAGGCACTCACCGCCGAAAAGCGCGGCATCAAGGCACTGCTCATTTATTCCGACCCCGCCGAAGATGGATTCAAGAAGGGCAAAACCTTCCCTGACGGTCCGTGGGGTCCGGAAAGTCACATTCAGCGCGGTGCGCTGACATACGACTTCATGGTGGCCGGTGATCCGCTCACGCCGGGATACGCATCATTGCCGGGTGCTCCACGCATCAAAGCAGTCGACGCGCTGTCGATCCCGAAGATCATGATGGTACCCATGTCGTATCGCGACGCGCGGCCACTGCTGCAAGCACTGGGTGGACCAACGGCACCCGCATCATGGCAGGGTGCGTTGGGATTCCCTTACCGCGTGGGTGCCGGGCCGGCCATGGTGCGCGTGAAAGTAGACATGGACGATGCCACTCGACCCATCTGGGTGGTGGAGGGCCGTATCACTGGCACCGAAGAGCCCGACAAGTACGTGGTACTCGGCAACCATCGCGACGCCTGGGTGTTCGGCGCAGTCGATCCGTCGTCGGGCACGGCCACGCAGATGGAACTCGCCCGCGTACTTGGGGCGCAAGCCAAAACGGGGCGGCGACCCAAGCGCACCATTGTATTCGCCAGTTGGGACGCGGAAGAGTGGCATCTCACTGGCTCCACAGAATGGGGCGAGCAGTTTGCCGACGATTTGCGCGCGAACGCCATCGCCTATCTCAACGTGGATGGCTCTACCAGCGGCTCGAAGTTCGAAGCGGGGGCCATCGCCAGTCTCAATCCACTGGTCGCGCAAAGTGTGCGTGATGTGAAGGATCCGGTAGCGGCGGGATCGGTACTGGATGCGTGGGGCCGCGCGCTCCGTTCGGCGAAGCGTGACGCGAATATCGGCGGCGGGGCCACACGTGAAACGGCGGCTCGGCGCCCCATCGACTATCCCGGCAATGCGCTCGGCTCAGGCAGCGACTACACAGTGTTCCTCAATTTTCTCGGGCTGCCGATAATTGAGATGAGCTTCAACGGACCGTACGGCGTATATCACTCGGCCTACGACGACTACTACTGGATGACGCACTTCGGCGATCCAGGCTTCAAGTACATGACGACGATGGCCGAGGTGTGGGGGCGGATGGCGTTGCGACTGGCCAATGCCGAGCACTATCCGCACGACTTCACGATTTATGCGCAACGTGTTGGTGGATTCATTGCAGC
Organism: Gemmatimonas sp.; assembly: GCA_040080315.1. Taxonomy (GTDB): domain Bacteria; phylum Gemmatimonadota; class Gemmatimonadetes; order Gemmatimonadales; family Gemmatimonadaceae; genus Gemmatimonas. The sequence goes on along the minus strand of JBEBIR010000637.1, from coordinate 273 downwards.
GCTTGCGGCGCAGCCGACGGTGAAGACTCACCTTGACCTCACTGCCGTGCGGGCGGCGCGCGTTCGATGGAGCGCTGCGGCGCAGGCGCTCGAGCAGGTGCTGGCGGCGACACTTGCTGCCTCACCGTCGGACAATCGTACCACGCGATTGGCCGAGATGAACGAGGCCATTCGGGCGGTGGAGCAGTCACTGCTCAACGCGGATGGGATTCCCGGTCGGCCATGGTTCAAGCATGTGCTGTACGCGCCCAAGTACACGTACGCAGCCATGAC
>JBEBIR010000636.1:0-2544 GCA_040080315.1 Gemmatimonas sp. | reverse complement strand
GGTCCCATGACGCCCGTGGGACTAGCTTGTCTCACCGAATGATGACCTCCGACGAGCTGGCCGCACTACCAGACGCCGACGTCGTTCGTCTCGCCCAGCAGGGGCGCGAACTCGCTTTCCGCGAGCTCGTGCGTCGCTACGAGCGACCGGTGTTCTCGCTCGTCTTCCGCATGGTCCGAGACCGTGAATTGGCGGAGGACTTGTCGCAGGACGCCTTTATCAAGGTCCTCAACCACATCGACCGATACAGCCCCGAGTTCAAGTTCTCGAGTTGGCTGTTCAAGATCGCCAATAACGTCGCCATCGATCACCTGCGGCGGCGACGGATCGAAACGATCAGCATGGATGGCTCGCCGCACGCGTCGTCGGCCGCTGAAGTGGAAGCGACCACGCTCAATCTCGAGTCGGAGCAGGAAAACGCCCTGGACGAGATGGAAGCCAAGGAGCTGGGCGCGGCCATCGAAGTCGCGATCGCGAAGCTCCGCCCGGAGTATCGCGCATGCATCATGCTGCGTCATGTAGAGGGACGCGCGTATGAGGAAATTGCCGCGACACTGGACCTTCCTCTGGGAACCGTAAAGACCTACATCCATCGTGCGCGACATGAGCTTCGACAGGCGCTCGAGCCGTTACGCGAGTGACGTGAATCACCCGATCCTTCCTCCTGAATTCTTTCTCGATTCACCCTGAAACTCCCCTCGGGACGGCCGCGTAGGCCCCCTTGGAGGCACCATGCAAGAACGACACCTGCGACCAGACGAAATCGAGCTCCTCCTTGATGGCGAGGAAGGCTTCGGCGTAGCGCCCCTCCGGGCCCACGTCCGACAGTGCGCGTCGTGTGACGCTGAATTGGACAAGGCCCGCGAACTCATGATGGCGCTCGACACCCTGCCCGATTTCGCCCCGTCTCCGGCATTCGCAGATCGGGTGATGAGTCAGGTTCAGGTGTTTGAGCCGTGGCATGCCGCTGCCCTCAATTCGGCCCGCCAGTTCGTCCCCGAGACCCGCCCGGGCAGACTGGCCGCTGGTGCTGGTGTGGCGATTTCTGGTGGCCTGATCACCGCCGCCGGGACGTGGGCGTTGGCCCGTGCCGACATGGCCATTTTCATGACCCAGCTTGGGCTGGAGCAGTTTGGAGAGCGGGTCAGCGCCGCCACGTCGGACCTGACCACGACACTGCTCGGTCAGCCGGGACTGGAAGCCATCCAATCCAGCACCCCAGAGATGATCGCGCTGTTCATGGGCGTGTTTGTCGCGGTCTCCGGTCTGGGCGTCGTGGGACTTCGCGCCCTGGCCACCGCCTCCCGCCGCGCGCGCTAGGGGTTGGCGGCCATGCTCGCTCTGGCCAACTCGGGTCCACTGGCAGTCGCAGGAATCTTTGGCATCGGTCTGGTCATCGGCTTGATCGTGCTGACCACCGCCGAAGACTCACTGATGGCCGTAGCCAAGGCCGCGGCGCGTGATATTGGCGGCAGCTTCTGGGTTGGGCTCTTGTGGCAGGCGCTAGCCATTCCGCTGCTGGCCGTGCTGGTGGTAGGCTGCGTGCTCACCATCATCGGCATTCTGGCTGTTCCGATCGTGGTGATGGCCTGGGCCCTCGCCTACGCCGGCGCCTTCACACTCGGCATCCTCGCCGTGTCGTTGGTCATCGGGCGCGCCCTCGTTGGACGCGGCAGCGGCACAGGCACACGCGCCGCGGCACTGCGCGGACTTATTGTGGGACTGACTGCGCTGAGTCTGGTGTGGCTTGGGACCTCACTGGTGTCGTCGGTGCCCATCGCGGGCCTCCTGTCCCGCCTGATCGCCTTGAGCTTCACCTGGGCCGTGGCGACAGTGGGTCTTGGCGCGGTCGTCACCTCGCGCGGCGGCATCATGAAGATTCGCATGGACACCACCATGACCGAGATCGCCGCAGCACCCTCGTGGCAGACGCCAACGCCCGTGCAAGGCGTCGTGGCGGCGCGACGGCCGGTTGCCAGCAGTGCGTCGGCGGCGGGACCACAGTCAGGCGGCGAACTGTAACTGCCACGGACTGACGCGAATGGCGCGGACGGGCGCGAATTGCGCCGTGCGGGCGACTTGGCTCCCCGAGCATTCGGGGAGTTTTCCTTTTCTGGTTGTGGATCGCGTGCGATACTGGGGAGTGACTCGAGCGACAACCATGAATTTTTTTGTGGGCACGTCTCGACCCGTTCGTGCGCTCGGGCCATTTCGCGCTCGTTCGCGCAATTCGCGTTAGTCAGTTAGCGAACCCCCGAGAGAGCGCATGTCCGTGATTCGCCGGTTCATTGTGTTATTCGATGTCGCGCTGATGTTGGCGTGGATCACGCTGGCCATCGTGGTTTACGATCAGTTGCCCGAGTCGATTCCCACGCACTTTGGTCCATCGGGTGTCGCCGACGAGTTTGCGGCGCGTTCGATCAGCTCGTGGTTTGCGATGACGACGATCGGCGTCTGCATCACGCTGTTGCTGCTGGGCATGGCGCATCTGACTTATCGAAGGCCCGAGCTGTACAACATGCCCGGAAAGGACGAGATGCTGAG
>JBEBIR010000635.1:0-2545 GCA_040080315.1 Gemmatimonas sp. | reverse complement strand
CCTTCGTCGCGGCGAAGCCGCCGACCGGTCGGGTCATTGTCATTGCGCCCACGCGGGCGGCCTGCGAAACGATTGAACTCGCCGTGGGACTGCATCTCGACACCTTCCTCGAGCGTACCCGCGGCGCCGATGTTCGTTCGCTGGCCGCCAGCGGTCAGGGCTTCGGCATCGTTGCGGGCACCGGCACCGGCAAGACGCTGGCCATTCGGCCGATCGCCGAAACGATCCTCGGCACGACAACCCTGCGGGTGGGTGTGGTGAATCGCGAGCGCGAGGCCACGCCCGAGACACCCTCGTGGAACGTCGTGATCGTGACCACCGGCATCGCGCGCCGCTGGTTTCAGGACGGTGACATTCAGGCGACGGACACGCTGATCGTCGACGAGATTCATCAGACGAGTGCCGAGTTGGAGCTGTGCCTCGCACTCGGGAAGCGCGTGGGATGCCGCTTCATCTGGTTGTCGGCCACGGTGGACCCGACATTCTATGCGCGCTATCTGGACAGTGCCGATGTGTTGCAGGTGTCCGCGTTCGATGCGAGCAAGGCGGCAAAGGTCGAGGTCATGCGCAAGCAGCCGCTGGAATTCCTCGATGACAAGTTCCTGCAAAAGCTTGCGCGGTCCGAGCGCGGTGTGGCCATGTTCCTTCCAACGCGGGCCGCGGTGGAAGATGCGGCCGAGTGGGTGCGCACACGCTATCCGCGCATTGCGGCCGCGCACTATCATGGCGGCGAACCGATTCGCGTGATTCGTCCATTCCTCGAGGGATCGGTTTCCAAACCGTACTTCCTGGCCATGACGGCCGCCGGACAGAGCGCGCTGAATGTGCCGGGTCTGGACACGGTCATCATCGATGACACGCGCTTCACGAACCGCATCGATCGCGGACGCAACGTGCTGACGCGGGTGCATCTGGGCTCGAACGAAATTCTGCAGATGGCTGGTCGTGTCCACGGACGCGTCGTGAATGGGCGCGTGTTCATTCTGAGCGACCGCGATATTCGCTTCGAGGCGCTGCGACCCACCGAGCCGGAGTTCCAGCTCGCCGGTGATTCCGAGCGCGTCGCACTCACCTGCGCGGGTCTGGGCGTGCGCGCCGACACGCTGGAGTTGCCGGTGCCGCTCGATCGCGTGGCCTATCGCAAGGCCGTGGCGCTGCTTGAGTCGCGCGGATTGGTGGAGAACGGGGTGCTCACCACTTACGGACGCGCCGTCGAGGCGCTGCCGGTGGAGCGCGAATGGGGCGAGTTGATTGTGAATGGCGACGACGAGCTGCTCCCGGCGTTGGCCGTGATGAGCGGCATCGACTCGTTGCATCGCATGACACGCGAAGGACGCGACCTGGAAGGGCTTGCCGTGCGCGGCAGCGATCATCTGACGGCGTATAACGTGTACGCCGAGGGTTTTCGCACGGCCGGTTACGTGGGCGAAGTGTACGGCCTGTCACGGCACATGTTCGATCCGGAGCGCATCCCGCACTGGGCCGAACAACGGGGTGTGCTGGTGAAGTCGCTTGAGGATGCAGCACTGGCGATGGCCAGTGTCTATCGCAGTGTTGGCATGCCGCTGCCGATCACGCTGCCGCTGGCGCGTGATGGAACGGTCAAGCGTTTCGCCGATCTCGTTGCCCGCTTCATGCCGTTCGATCTCGTGATTGAAGAACAGACGGTTGATGGCCACGAAGCGCGTGTCTCAAAGACCAGCATGTGCGGCAGTTGGGGCGCGGTGGCCGGCTCGCTGCGGTATTTCGCCGACCGATTCGGTGTGGCGCGCGCGTCCATCGAAGGCACACAACTGTCGATGGACGTGATCACGCGATACGCCGAGCGTCATCCGCCCGAACTGGCACTGAACGTCGAGCACAAGCATGCGCCGGTGCAGTTGCGTCGTCGGGTCACGTACCATGGGTTTGAGTTGTCGCATGAGCGTGAACCGTTGCCGAGGTTCACACCAGATCTGGCGCCGGCCGCGCGTCACTTGTTGGCGGAAGCGCTGGCGCGCGGAGAGCTGCGTCATCCCGCCGCGCGTCGCAATCAACCGGTGATTGACGAGATTCGCGGGGTGTGGCGCCGATTGGGTGGCAGCACGCCTCGACTGGGGCAGGCCGAGCTCACGTCGTGGTACGAGTCCCAGATGCAGGATGTGTGGGACTGGGAGTCGTTGCGCGCCTTGTCATTGCGTCTCGATCGCCAGCTGTTCGTGCACGACGATCAACTGGCTGCGGCGAGCGCGTTGCCCGATGAGGTGGAGATCCGCGCGCGTGCCGTGCCACTGGAGTACGATGTAGAGGAAGTGGACGGCGCACTGTTGCCGGTGGTGCGCTTGCGACTACCGGAAAAGGTCGCGCGCACTCTGGTGACGGAGGAGCTGCCGACACTCGATCGACCGCTGCGCTTCGCCGTGACGCGCGGGCAACGCGGTTCGGTTCGCGCGGCCGACTTGCACACGTTGCAGGAACGACTCGACGATCCCTACACCGACGAAGAGCGCGCGACGGCGCAGCGACTGCGCGAGGACCACGCTACGCGGCCGCGCGCTGGTGACGC
>JBEBIR010000634.1:0-2551 GCA_040080315.1 Gemmatimonas sp. | reverse complement strand
CGGAATACGGAACCGGAGATATCCAATTCGAGTTCTTTGGCCGCGAGACACGCGCGCACGGCGGTGCTCGTATTCGTGTCGAGAATGGCCGGTGCGCCCAAGCGCTTCTGTGCGGCTAACCACTGCGCGATGCGCCCGGCGTCGCGAGGCGGCACATAGTCGGGCATTGGCATGGGCTTACCTGCCATCCGACTGATCGCGGCCGTCGCCATGGTGAAGAGCTGATACTTCACGTCTTCCAATCGCGCGATCGGTGTGCGTGGTGTGAACCACGTGAGTACGCGACCGCCGATCTTGGTGTGCCGGAGAAACGTCTTGATGCCCACGGCACCCGGCAGCACTTCGCGCCAGATGCCAACGGGCATCGCTTCGATCCCGAACGCCGCGAGAAAGAGTTGCGTCTGCGCCGCCTCGTGGACCAACAAGTCGAGATCCACCACCAGTCGCGCGCGCGGGCCTCGCGATCCGCCGGTGCGTGTTTCGTAGTGCTGCACCAGCAGCGGATTGTCGAAGTCCTCCGGTCGCATCTCGATGGTCAGGTCGCCGCGGACTATCGGTCGGCGTCCCTTGAACTCGTCGATGGTGACAAACACACCGCGGTCGTACCACGCGTCGAGCGCCGCTTCCAGTCCGAGTGCCTGGACCTGCGCCACGGCGTCGGGCAACTGTATTCCTGCATGCACGAGCAGTTGACGATACGGACTGCGCGGATTCGCATAGACGCCATGCTCCAGCATCGCGAGGAACGATGACTCTCGCCGTGCCTGCTGTGTGCTGACGATGCGGCGGCAGTCGTTCGGAGTGAGCGTGGTGCGCAGAAAGCGCCGAATGCCAGCGGCGTAACGACCCAACATGCGCGCGGTGGCGAGGGCCCTGATGGTGTGTGAGCGCGATACTGGCGACATGACGCGAAGTATGCGTCACCGGCCGCCTCGGCGCCTCCTCACCTATTCTTCAGATCGGCCAAGTACAGCTGATACACCGTTTGAAACAGTGCCTGATTGTGCATGGCGATCTGCGCCCTGGGGATCTCGCTCTGGGGCACGGCCCCGAGATTCTCCCCGCCATCAAATGCCAGAAAGGTAAAGTTGCGGTTCGCTGTTTCGATGCGCAGCGGTATCATGGAGCCGGTGCCGACCTGCGCAGTCTGCACGGGAGTGACCGCCACGCCCGTAGCCATGCCCGTCGCCACGCCAGTGGCGACCGAGCCCGCCAGGGAGAGCCAGTTGACGCCGCTTCCTCGCAACACCATTCGCACCGACCGGATCGGCACGGCAAACACATCACGCGCGTCATCGGCGGTGTACACGATGGTATCACGCTGCACCACCATGGTGCCGACACAGCCCCCTGCCGCATGCGCGTGCGCGACCCGGTATTTCACCGGAAGCGTCGGGAGCGCCGTCTCCAATTTTTTCATGATGATAAACAGCGATGCCGGTTTCGCCGCGTCGATGATCACGCTGTCGGACTGATCTGCATATCCAGGTTTGCTGAGCAGAAGAAAACGCTTCCCTGAGGCGACGCTGCTGAGCGTGAGAGGTGTCACGCCGACGTCTGCACCGTCCAGAAACACCTGGACCTGCGCCACATCGGACTTCACGCGTAGACTGCCGACGGCGGCTTGCGCGCTCGCGTCGCGCACCACGAGCAGCATGATCGACATCGCCACAGGTATCGACCGCGCCAAACGAAAAAGGTTCTGCCTCACTGGAGTGCTCCTGATAATGGGACGAGACAGGCTATCGCACCTTCTGGGCCTGATCCTTCACCATCCATGCAGAGAAGTTCTCGACAAACGCGTTGAGACCTTCCTTCAACAGCTTCTGGTCATCCTTCTGGATGTCGTCGAGCTTGCCGGCAAGATCCATCGTGTGGCCGATTCGATTGCCGGACACCTTGTTCGACTTGGACCAGATCTTCTTTCCGTCCTTGTCGATGAACGTGAACTCCACCTGCATGTTGAACCGGGGACCCATGCCCAGCGCGCGGAAGATTCCGTACTCGCGAATATCGACGATCAGCATCCGATCGGCGCCAACCTGCGTCGGGATCGGCAGATTGTCTTTGTCAAACATGACGGCGGGAATAGAGTCAGCCTGCGTGGCCATTCGCCACTCCGCAACATCCTTCGTAGCCGCGGCAAATTGTGTCATGAGTTCGTCGGCGAAAGCTGAGCGGAAGTCAAAGTCGAGGACGGGCACGTTGCGGGCGCTCACTTTGGCGTAGCGCAGCACGGCATCCGGGTTCTGGAGCCGAACGATCGATACGACCTTCAGCTTCTGCGCGCCGAGCTCAAGGGGGGCGAGCGCGGAGGAACACAGGGCGGCGACGACCGCGATGGACAGCATCGATCTCATGGCGTGTACCTCGATGAAAGGCGAAAGGGAGTGCTGTCGCTTCTACTGCCGCGTAGCACTCCACGTCGTGGAGCCACTACCTGAACACGAACCACCCCTCGAGGAGCTCGTCTGCGTGAGCGACGCGGTACCGGAAGCGGACCCGCTTGAACTGAACGTTCCGTTCATGGTCAGTCCCCCGTCGCTCACGG
>JBEBIR010000633.1:0-2554 GCA_040080315.1 Gemmatimonas sp. | reverse complement strand
CCGCAGAATCTGCTGGCGGCGCATGTGACGGTGCCGCCCGAAGCGATTGGCAAGCGGCGCGCGAGTCTGCCGCCTGCGCTCGCGGCGCTGGTGATGCGCTGCCTGGAGAAGCGGCCGGCGGATCGGCCGCAGAGCGCGGCGGACGTGGTGCACGCGCTCGACGACATCACGACGCCGAGCGGCGGCATGGTGCCAGATGGAATCATGCCGCACGGTATCGCGCCGACCGCCCCTGGCACTGCGCCGGTTGTCTCACGGCCCGTCGCCGCTCGCATCCACGCGTCTGCGCGCCGCCGGTGGATTGCTGTCGTGGGCGGCGTGGCGACAGTAGCGATCGCCGGCACCACGATGCTGCTGCGACGCTCGGCGAGTGACACCCCGTACGAGGAAGGCGCCGACGTCATCGCCGTTATGCCTCTCGGCGTCACCGGTGATTCCTCGCTCGCGCGACTCGGGCGCGACCTGGTCGTGACGGTCAGCGCCAACCTGGACGGCGTGGGCCTCATTCGCGCGGTCGATGCCATGAGCGTCGTGCTGAAGACGCGCGAACTGCCGACGCCCATTCCGCTCGACGCCGCACGCGCCGCCGCGCGCGATCTCGGGGCACGAAGCGTTCTGCACGGATCGCTGGTGGCAGAAGGACGTTCTGTGCGCGCCGACCTCGTGCTCCAACCGGTGGACGGCGGGTCACCGCTGGCGCGACTCCAGGTGACGGCACCGGTCGACAGCATTCGATCGCTCACCGATTCCATCACGAGCCAACTGCTTCGCCAGGTGTGGCGAACGGGGAAGGCGCCATCGCCGCTGCTGTCGGAAGTCACCACGGCGTCAAACGAAGCCTTGCGAGCCTTCCTGGCGGGCGAGGCGCATTCGAACCGGATGTCGGTGTTGCCCGGACTCGCCGAGTACACGCGGGCGACGAACGCTGACTCGTCGTTTGCGCAGGCTTACCTGCGTATTCGACAGCTTCGAGGGTTGGCGGGACTTCCGGCCGATACTCGCGTCAACGCCCGGCTCGCCCTGCTTCGCGACCGGCTGCCCGTGCGGGACCAGGACCGGCTCCGGATTGGAGCACTGCGGCTGACTCCCAGCCAGTTTCTCGACTCAGGTCGGGCTTTGGCCGCGCGTTATCCCGACAGCCCGGACGCCCAGTACCTCGTGGCTGACGCGATCATTCATAGCGCCGCCGCTTTCGGCGTGCCGACGCGCGAGGCGATCCCCTACCTCGATCGCCTGGAGACCTTGGTGCCCGCTTCGGCCGACGTGGCGCTTCACCGGTCCTGGGCTTACTGGCGGATGGGAGACACGGAGGAACTCGGCCGCGGCATAGAACGCCTGCAGGAACTGACGAAGGGTGGCGCTTTTGCGGGCTGGGCAGCTGGGGCGCATGCAGCCTTGGATGCGCGGAGTGGCAAGGTAGCACTCTCGCCCGCGGCGATTGATTCTTACATGCGGGACTTCACAGCACCCTTAGCGAGCAGTTCGAGGTTCTTCTGGGCCTCGTCGTGGATGTCATTGCCGTTCGTGACGGCGGCGGTCAGCGACTCCGTTCTTGCTGCGAACGGCCGGTACTTTGTCTCGGCGGGACTCCAAAATCACGTCGCGAACGCGCGCGGTCAGTTGGCGATTGCGCGCGGTGACATCCGTGAGGGACTTCGACTGCTCGCCACGCTCGAGCCAATTGCGACGGTGCCAATGGCGGTGCGGCTTGGGGCCGCGCGAAGCGCCGCGATCGCCGCGTGGATGGGACTCGTCCCTCCGTCAGTCGCTGATTCCACGCTCCGGAGGACCCGGTCGGCATTCGGGACGCTCGACAGTGCCTCGGCGCGACAACTGGCGTGGATCGAGGGGCTTGGCGGCATCGCTGCTTCCGATTCGATGCGCGTGGCGAAGGCAATGGCGACTCTTTCCGACACGTCGGCCCAGTCACGACGCTTGGCGCGTTCGCTCTCCAGCCTGTGGCGAGTGCATCGCACCGGCGACGTCGATAGCCTCCTCGCCCTTGAAGACGAGACGATGCGCACCGGCGAGATCATCCCGGCGACTCTGCCCGTGCATCGAACGGCCATCGGTCAATCGCTCATTCGGTCGGGCCAGGCATCCCGCGCCGAACGCTATCTCATGTGGATGGACGCCCTGATCTCCGGCATCGAAGGATCGTCAGTCATCGTTCCGTTCGGCCCATACAACGCGTACCAGCGAGGACTCGCGCTCGAGGCCAGCGGCGACCGCGCGGGCGCCGCGCGCATGTTCGCGTTCTTCGTGGAAACGGTGGACCGACCACCGGAGTCGGTGAAGTCACAGCTCGCCGACGCCAAGGCGCGACTTGAACGGCTGACGGGCGATTCGCCGCGGCGCTGAGCCGAGTCACTGCGCATCCGCATCTCGAAGGGAACGCCGCTGGTCCGTGTCCTGCGCCAACGCGCGCGCACCAAGGGCAATCGCGTCGTCGACGGGCCCGATCATTGCCAGTACCACGCTGAGGTAGGCGGTGTTCTGTGAACGCCGAACGCAGCGCGGGTCCAGTTCGGGATGGCGGGAATCTGTCCCTCCT
>JBEBIR010000632.1:0-2555 GCA_040080315.1 Gemmatimonas sp. | reverse complement strand
GGTGGGGGCCTCACGCGCCAGAATGGCGTTCTTGAATCCCGCTTTCTCAAATACGGGCTGCCAACTCTCCACACCCGACTTCACGAAGCGTTTCCACCGCGCGGGCGTGGCGGGATCGAGGTAGTAGACGATCGGCGTGATTGGTTCCACCAGTTCACCGCGCGCGTAGGCCGCGGGATCCTTGGGCTCAAGGCGCCAGCGCGTGATGAACTGCTGCGACGCGGCCTTCTGCTGGTCGAGTCCGTAGTTGACGCGCTCGATCGAGAAGTAGCCCACGCGATCGTCAAAGTTGCGCGCGCGGATGGGCTGCTTGGGCAGCAAGACACTCGACTGGCGCGTCTCCATGGTCACTGTCGCGCCATTCGGGTCGTCGGGCGGTGTCGCGGCGTCGAAAGTCTGGACTTGGCGCACTTCGACATTGATGGGGAATCCGCGCACGCTGCTGATGTAGCTGCGCGCCGGGTCAAACCGGCGGACACCGTAGGCGCGGCGTTGATTGGCGTTGAGCCCCGACGTCGCCGGATTATCCGTGGCGAAGAAGTCGGTGACGTCGAGTACGTACGATGCGCTATCCCGACCGAAGGCGGTGATGGGGAAGGCGGCGATGATTGGCGCGTAGTTGTTCTGTGCGACGCTGCGAGCGATGGGCAACGAGTCGTCGGCGACGGCCTCGGTACTGATGCTCTTGAGCAGCACGCGCTCGTTCACGCGCTCCCATCGAATCATGCGCTCGTTGAGCGACGTGCCCGCGGTCTGAAAGCCACCGCTTCCCGAAGGCGCGCCCGAGACGCGCGTGACCATGAGAAAATCACGTCCCATGAGCGAGTCCGGCACTTCAAAGAAGTACCGATCGTCAACCCGATGAACGGTGATGCCGCCGCGCTCTGTGTGGGCGCGCGCGGTGATGACCTGCGTGTAGGGGCGCGGTCCGCGCCGGGCGGCGGGATTGCCTTGCGTGGCATCCGTCGCCGGAGGCTGCTGCACCGGCGGTGTCACTGGCGGTGTCTGTGACACGAGGGTCAGCGCCGGCAGAAGGATCAGGAACGCTGAACGAGCGGTATGGCGCAGGACGGACATCGCGGCTCCGAGAGAGGACGCGGTACATTACCACCGTTCCTCAGGGAATTCCAACCGTCGGCGATCCGCACGACTATTCCGCGCGATCAGTCCAGACAATCTGTTCGAAGATTGCGCGCAGGCGCTGTCCCTTCGCGGGATTCACCGAGGCCACCCACGACACGCGACCAGCGAGATGCGCGCGGAAGTCGGGGTGTCGGTCGCGGTTCTGAGTGTCCGGACCGTATCGCGCGCAGTTGGTGAGCGTGGCCTTGAGCGTGTCGAAATCGGCGCGTGACACATTGACGCGCTCGTTGACGACCAGGCCTACCAGTTGTTGACGCGTGCCCCGTCGCATCACGCGCGTCTTGTGATGCTGGACCTGCCAGCCTTCCTCCTGCGCAATGACCGCGATCTGCGTGGCGTAGCGCTCCACGCGACGAGCGAACTCGTCGCCTCCAGAGAACGCGAGGTCGTCGGCATAGCGGGAATAGGTTGCGCCAGCCCAATCGGCGAGGCCTGTCAGTCGCGCGTCCAGTCGGAAGGCGCAGAGATTGGCCAGTGCGGGCGACGTCGGCGCGCCCTGCGGCAAGTGCGGTCGCGCGTACACACGACGTGCCTCGGCTAGTCCGACTGCGGTGAGTGCTGGCCACCGTCGAGCGTCAAACACGGCGTGAGGCGTGACATTGGTGCAGAGACCGCCCAGCAAGTCGGCGACGACTTCGGGATATCCCAGGGCACGAAACACCGCCTGCACGCGCGCCCCGCCAATGCGGGGGAAAAAATCCTGCAGATCCATGCGCAGCACCACTCGCTGCGCCACGTGTTCCGCCGCGAACGTGCGGGCCGAGCGTCCTTTTACAAAGCCATGGGCAGCGGTGTAGTACGACGGAACCTGCTCAAGAATCTCTGAAAGTATTCGTCGCTGCAATGCCTTGAGTCGCGCCTGCGGTGCTTCGATCAGTCGCACGCCGCCGTGGCGCTTCTCGCGCAGCGCGTAGTGGTAGTGATGCAATCGCGCGGACGGGGCAGGTGTGGTGCGTGCCTTGACGTCGCTGAACCAGTCAAGTTCACCGGCCGTGAGTTCCAGCCAATCAGCGAGTGCGGCGACTGATACGAGCGAAGGGACATTCCATGTCGCGGCCGCGAGCACCGGCTGCATGGACGAGGACTCGATGGTCCACCGGATGGCGTCGCCGCGCCGAGTGGTGTGCTGGTCCGCTCGTTTGCGTCGCTTCCATGCGCGATCATGAATCAGAAAGTCGACGATCTCTCGAACGCGTGGACGTGTTCGACCGCTAAAGGTTGCGAGATAGCGTTCGGCGACCGGCCGCACCATGTGCGGCGGACGACCCACCGCCATGGCGCCGCGCGCGACGGCCGCGTCGACTTGTTGCGCACCGGCCGCAAATGCCCGGGCCAATGCGAGGACACGCGAATAGAGACGATCCGGCATGTGCGACGGCGGCGGAGTGTGCCAACGAGTCTGACCCTGCGTG
>JBEBIR010000631.1:0-2557 GCA_040080315.1 Gemmatimonas sp. | reverse complement strand
GAATGACGGCCCGAATGGCGTGGACGTCGCCGGCTACGTCAACGGCCACCCAGACCGTACCCACCGGCTTCTCCGGCGTGCCGCCAGTGGGCCCGGCAATGCCTGTAATCCCGATGCCGATGGTGGTCCCGAAGCGGAGCCGGACGCCCGTGGCCATGGCCCGGGCCACCGATTCGCTCACAGCGCCATCGGCCTCGATGGCGGCCGCGGGCACCCCCAGTTCGCGCACCTTCACCTCGTTGGCGTAGGCGATCACGCCCCCCTGCACCACCGCGCTCGACCCCGAGATGGCGGTGAGTCGCGCGCCGAGCATGCCGCCGGTGCAACTCTCGGCCACGGCGATGGTGGATTCACGTTTGATGCATTCGGCGATCAGGAGTGCGGCCAAATCGGCATCGCCTGCGGCGTAGTCGAGTCCTACGATGTCCAGCAACTTCGCTGCCGCCTGGTCGAGACGTTGCTCGGTTTCAGCGGCCGTGTAGCGTGTGGACGTGAGCCGCAGGTCGACGCCTTCGACGCCTGGCAGAAACGCGAGCGAGAATCCGTCGACGCCGCGTCCGAGTTCACCGAGTTTGTCGGCGATTGCGGATTCGGAGATTGACGCGGTGCGCAATGTGCGTGAACGCACGACGGCGCCGTTGGACGTGACGCGTTCGCGGATGCGAGGGAGGAGTGCGTCGGCGAGCATGCCGCGCATTTCGCGTGGCACACCTGGGAGCATGGCGACCCATCTCTTGCTTTCGTCTTCCAGCCAAATTCCCGGTGCGGAGCCGTGGTTGTTGGTGAGGATGGTGGCGTGCTCGGGCACCATGGCCTGCTGCTTGTTGCTCTCGGGCATGGCGACGCCGAATCTCTTGAGCCAGCGCTGTTGGAGATTCTCGAGGATTGCCTGGTCGAGAACCATTTTTTGACTGAAGATCTCGGCGATGGCTGGTTTGGTGCGGTCGTCGGCGGTGGGTCCGAGTCCGCCAGTGGTGATGACGGCGCCGGTGCGCTCGAGTGCTTCTCTTATCGCGGTGGTAATGCCGCTGGGTTCATCGCCGACGGTGGCACGACGCACGATGCGAATGCCGAGCGCGGCGAGTTCGCGGGCGAGGTGCGCGGCGTTGGTGTCGATGGTGAAGCCGAGGAGGAGTTCGTCGCCGATGGTTACGATTTCGAGGTCCATGGGAGGAAGATAATGGCTAGGATGACGGCCGTTGGTGTGCGGCGCGCGCGCCGGCCCTGCACAGTGTGCGACTCACCGAGTGGTCGGCCACTCTCGACTTCGATCCTGACAAACCGCTGGCTGGCGCCGTGACCGTCACGCTCAAGGCGGCCAGCGTGGACACGCGCACGCCCCGACGCGACGACGACATTCGCGCGAACTATTTCGTGGTTGACAGCTTCCATGACGTGAAATTCACGAGCACGCGCGTGGAGATGACACGCGAGAACGTATTCAAACTCGCCGGCAACCTGACCATCAAGGGCGTCACGCGCCCCGTGGTACTCGACGTCGAAATGGGGGGGCGGGCTGACCACGCCTCGCGAGCAGCGTACGTCATTCAGTGCCACCACGACCATTCGCCGCCAGGAGTTCGGCATCACGCGCAACATGATGGTCGAAGGCGCGCAGGTCGTGGGCGACGAGATTCAGATTCGCATAGACCTGGAGGCGGTGAAGCCGGCGCGTTGACAACGTCTTGAACACGACGCTAGCGGCCCGCGTCCTGCTTGGGCGTCGATGAGCAGTGCCTCGTTCCCTCCCGCGAGGCGCGGTCGCACCACACAACAACCGAGTCAGCCAGAACCTGTCTGAGCTTCAAGAACGGTTGTTCAAGTCGATCAACCGCCGCGTTCGCCGTGAGCAGCACGGCCACGCCTCTCGCGGGATCCAGCGACGCCTGCGCGAGCCAGAAGCCATTTGAGCCGAGATGCTCCAGTGTGAACCCAACCGCGGTCGCGTCACGCACGCGCTTCCAGCCCAACACATAATCAGCACGGTCATTGACCGGCTCCAGCACGCGGCGCCACTGCGCGCGAGAGAGATATCTCGTGTCACCGTTCGCGCCGCGCAGGATTGCCGCGATGAAGCGAGCCCAGTCTGGGAGGGATGCATGCACCGTACCCGCGGGTCCAGTGACCGGCGGATTGTCAGCGCCCGCCGACCATGGAACGGGGCGCAGTCCGGTGCTGTCCTCGATATGCCCGCGCGTTTGTCCGGTACTTCCAGCTCGGCCTGGTGCGCCGAAACCCGCTGTCCGCATACCAAGGGGGCCGAAGAGTTCACGTTGCATCAGGGCCTCCCATGACATTCCTGTTTTTCGTTCAACGAGTGCGCCGACCGCGATGTACGCGGCATTGGAATAAATAGTCGTGGAGTCGATCGGCGCAGCAGGTGGCTCGGCAAATAGCGAACGTGCAACGAGAGCGCGCTGAACGCGCAGTGACGCACCGCCGCGAACCACTGCCACCCATACGGAGTCATCGGGGTTGGCTTGCATGCCGCTTCGATGCGCAAGCAGCTGCGCAATTGTCACCCGCTCCCACCCAGCATGTCGGTCGCGCTCTGGCC
>JBEBIR010000067.1:0-11237 GCA_040080315.1 Gemmatimonas sp. | reverse complement strand
GGTCGAACCGTCGCCATCGAGCGACACCAACCGCGCCAGCGCGGCGGTCCCGACCACGACTTTCATGGGATCGCCGCGCACCAGTTGGACCAATCGTTGCACAAACGGTTCGAAGAGCCCGGCGTCAATCATGACGGCGAAGTACAGAATCGCGAACATCAGCATCACGCCGGTGGGCGCCAACCGGGAGATGCCCGCCACGACCATTTCGCCCAGATCCGGGGCGAAGCCGCCCACCAGACCAAAGATCACCGGGATCAGGATCAACGCCGTCAGCGGCGACATCCGCTTCGTCATGATGAGCGTCATGAAGACGATCACCATCCCGTACGCCAGCAGCGTGAGCATCACGCGCGCCTACCGCGCCGGTGCGAGTGGCAGCACAATGTGCGACGGGTACGTGGCACTGTGCTGCACGGAAATATTCGTGGTGATCATGCGTCGATTCTTGCCAAGGGGTTCGCCCGTGTTGGGATTCACATCGAAACGCGGGAAGTTGCTGCTTGAGATATCCACGCGAATCCGATGCCCCTTCTTGAACACATTGGCAGTGGGAAATGGCTCGATCGTGAACGGGTAGACGCGACCTGGCTGCAACAGCACCGCATGGTCGCGCGTTGCGCGATAGCGGCCGCGCACGATGGCGTCGGTGAGATTCAGATCGAAGCCACCGGGCCAGTCAACGGATGACGGATAGACGTCGATCAGCTTGGCAGTGAAATCGGCGTCGACCGTCGAGGCGGATGCGTGCAGCACCACGGAGATCGGTCCGATGACCGTCATGTCCTCAGACAGCGGTTCCGTCTGAAACACCACTACGTCGGCGCGTGCGCGGAGCGGCAGCCAGGGCGCCTGCGACGGGGGAAAGCGCGGATCTTCGCGCTGATTGTACGCACCATCCTTGAGACGCGCCGACGATCCGCCGCCGATTGTGGGCACCGGATGGCGCGGATCGAACGTGTACGTCGTCTGGGAGCGCGCGACGACCGGTTTCGCGGTGCGCAGCGACCCGTCGGCGTGGAAGTAGTACGGCACCAAGCGTGTCCCGGTCACCGGCCACTGCTCGGAGCTGCGCCAGTACCCGCCATGATACAACCGACCGTTCGCGTCCTTGTGCCCATCACCGGTGCCCATGACAAACACGCGAACGGCGGCGTCCGGTGCCACCGTCGTGACGCGCTTCTTGAGGTGGCGATCAAACCAGCGGATATGAAAGTCGGTGAGAAAATCCATCACCGCCGCGCTGTCCCCGAAGGCGACGTCTCCGGCATACGGGAGGTTGTTGCCACCGTGCTTCCACGGCCCGACCATGACGAACTGCGGCGCCTTCTTGATTTTTCGCAGCTCGGCGAAATTCTTGAAGGTGCCGGCCAGAAAAATGTCATACCAGCCGCCCACGTGCAGCATTGGAATATCCGACGTCTCTGCATAGTGCTCATCCCACGCCAGCATGGGATCCTTCCAGAAGGCGTCGTAGTTGGCGTGCTCGAAGAAGTCGAAGTACCAGGCCTCGTACTGGGGCGCGACCGAGAGCGGATTGAGTCCGCGTCGCATGGGTTGCACGTTGTACCAGTCTTCGACTTTCTCCTTCGTGAGCAGCGCCTTCACATCGTCGGAACGCGCGTCGGCCAACAGTTGACTCCACGCCCATGTGAGCTGACGCCCCATCTCGTATGTGCCGCGAAATCGCACACCATGATCCCACCCGTTGGACATGCCGCCCATGTTGATCAGCAGCGCTTTCAGCGCGGGCGGATGATACTGCGCTGCGCCGGCCTGCATGTGCGCGCCAAACGACGTCCCCCACATCCCCACCGCGCCATTGCTGTACGGCTGCGTCGCCAACCATTCGATGACATCGTATCCGTCGGTCGCATCGGCGGGCTGCACCTTCGAGAACTCGCCCTCGGACTTGTAGCGACCCCGCGTATCCTGCAGTGCGACCACGTAGCCGCGTTCCGCGAAGAATACGGCCTGCTCGGCCAGGGAGGTCTTGTTGTAGGGCGTCCGATTCAGCAGGACCGGCAGACGTTCGGTGATGGCGGTGCCGTTGCGACCCGGACGGTACACATCGGTCGCCATGCGCTTTCCGTCACGCGTGGGGATCATCAAATCGGTGTGGACCTTGATGGCGTCATACTGACGCGGAGAGGACGGCCATTCCGGCGGCGGCATGCGCGATGGATCGACCGTAGGCGGCGCCTGCGCGACGAGAGCACCGGTGACGATGACCAGCAGGATCCCTGCGGCGGCGATGCGCCCCGCACGGCGAATGGAAGGAGAGGGCATTGCCCTAACTTGGTACATCAGTCGGCCACGCGCCAACTCGCGATGAGCAGCCCGAAAGCGGCATCGCTCTGGACGATGTCACTGCTGCCCTACAGCTTTCAATGTGATTGACGATGTCCGACCCTCGGCCCGGCTCACTCAGAGGCCGTGGCCGGATGAGGTGTCCCCGCCGGAGGTTCCCCTGCGCCTGCTGAATCGCTGTACTCGCTGGCTCATGTTGCCCGCCGCATGCGCATGGCTTTTGGGCACGGACCGCGTTGAAGCACAAAGCGCGGTACCGGCGGCTCGTCGGCAGTTGGTGGGGGTCGTGCGCGACGCCGGCGGGGCCGCGCTTGAAGGCGTCAGTGTGACCATCCCGGGCGCTTCAGTTCGCACCGACATCCGCGGCGCCTTCGAAGTGTTCACGGGCGAGATCGATACGGTCACCATCGCATTGCGTCGGGTTGGGTACGAGCCTGTTGAAGCCCTGCTCTCGGCACGCAATCGGCTGTGGGATACCGTCCTGGTGCAAATGGAGCAGACCTCGCAGCGACTGACCAATGTGAAAGTCACGGAAACGAGGACGCGCGGCGCACTGGGTCTTCGCGATTTCGAGGAGCGACGCAAGCGCGGAATCGGCACGTTCATCACGCGCGACGACATTATTGAGCGCGGCGCGTCGAGACTGAGCGACATGTTGCGCACCAAGCGTGGCGTGAATGTCGTTCGTGGACGGGTGCGCTTTGTGGCGAATACCGCCGGTTCGCGCAACACCGCGTGTCAGCCGTACATCTGGCTTGACGGTGCGCTCGCCCGTGGCATGGAAGTGGACGAGCTTCCATCGAACACGGTCGAAGCGATGGAACTGTATCCATACTTCTCGACGGTTCCATCGGAGTTCCAAAGCGTTGGCAACAACACCACGCCCTGCGGGACGATTGTCATTTGGACAAGAATCCCCGGTGGGAAAGCGAAGTAGCGCAAGCGCGTTCGTGGTTGCGGCGACCGTTGTCGCCGCCATCGCGGGGTGCGGCGGAGGAAGCGCAGCACGTGTCGCGGCATCGCCAACCCCGTCGCCGCTGGTTGCACTCGTCGGACGCGCATTTGGCGATACCGCATCGTTTGGCCTGCACATTGTGGCCCTCGACCGCGTGAGTGAACACGCGTTGATCGCCGCGCGCAACACCAAGAACCTGATCGTGCTGGCCGTGATTCCGGGGCGCGAGATCGAAGTGATCATGCCCGGCGGGACGGCGCTGAGGCGCGAACGGGAGGACGGCCATTTCACCGTGGACCTGCGGCGTATCGACGATGGGATTCGACCGCCGGACGCGAACGAAGATGCCGCCGCTCGACTGGCCTACGAACGCTGCATGGCGCAGGTCGCCGCGACGCAACGACGCATCGAGCAACAGCGCCGCGCGGTCAGGCGTGACAGCACCGGCGCGGTGATCCCCGACGAGCGCCGAGGATCTAATGCCGGCGCAGATCAGTCCGCGATGCAGAAATCGTGTGATCGCATGGCCATGCGTTCTCCCGCGAAGGGTCCCATCAGATACTTGGCCGCGCGCGCTCCCGCCGATCGCTACCTGATGGTACTGAACTCGTCGTCGAAGATTCCGTTGGAGCAACTCTACGAACGACTGGCCGTGCTGACGGCGGTCGCGCCGGATGTGGCGACAACGATCGAAGCGATCGCTGCGGGGCTGTATGTCGGCGTTGAGGGGTCGTGGGGTGGGACCTTCGTCGCCTGGTAGTCAGGGGCGCGCGCCTCCGCTATCTCGCCACGACCACCTCGCGCGCACCGGCGGGTACGGATACCCGCGCTTCCGTGCCGCCGGGCCAGCGAACCCACACGGCCGTCGGCACGCCCGAGAGTCCCATCACCTGTACCGCACCGTTCTGCGACCAATAGCCGGCGCTGGTTTGGACTTCGCGCACCGGCCCCATCGTCTGGCCGTACACCACGCGCAGTTGCGTGCCCACACCGTCGGGATTGCCGGACGGACCCTTCACACGAACGCGCAGACCCGGCGTTGCACCACGGTTCTCGAACAACCGCGTGGCCGCGCCGTTCTGTGACACCGCGAGATCCAGTCGACCGTCGCCATTAAAATCCGCGTACGCGGCCCCGCGCTGATCCCCATACACCGTCACGCCGCTGCGCTGACCAGTGAGCGGAGTCAGGCCCCCCTTCCCATCGCCCTGCAGCAGTAGGCTGCGCCCCTGATCGTGACGCGGACTGCCAATGACGCTGGGGAAGAAGTTCTGCGAAAGAAAAACATCTTCCGCGCCGTCGCCGTCGAAATCGGCGATCGCCGACGTGAATGCCGGCGACCATTGCGCCTCGGCCGGCAACGGCACGGCGTCAAAGCGCGTGCCGCGATTGAGAAACGCCATATGATCGCGCGTGCGCGTCTGCAGTTGTTGTGCGCCGGTCATGGAGGCGCCAAGCACCGTTTCCACTGACGCGTCTGCATACGCGGAGAATGTGTTCACGCGACTCACCAGGCCGGCGACCGCCATGCGCACGCGCGCATAGCTATTGATCGGCGAGAGACCCCGCACGCGTGCATCCGGTTGACCCAGCAGCATCTCCACCTCGCCCGCAGCACCGAACGCGCCGAACGTGAGCACCAACGGATGCGCGCTGTCCACGCTGATGCCCGTGTTGCGTCCCCAACTGGTCGCCACGAGATCCATCCTGCCGTCGCCGTTCAGATCACCGGAGGCAACGCCATTCCACTCGCTGGTCCATCCCGCCAAGCCCCAGGAGTCGGGCGCTGGTGACAACGTGCCATGCCCGTCGTTCAGCAGCAGTACGAGTGAACCCCAGTCACGCGACAGCACCAAGTCGGCGTGACCGTCACCGTTCATGTCCGCAAACATCGCCGACGTGACCATGCCGATGTCACGCAGCACAGCCACGTTCGCCGTATCAATCACGAAGGCGCCCTTGACATTGCGAAACAGACCAGACGACGCCGGCAGCGGGTAGCGCATGGGCATCGCGCGCGAGCCCACAAACAGATCGAGCGCACCATCGTTGTCGTAGTCGCCCAGCGCGATTGGTCCCGTGGACGACGCATGCGAACCCACCGCGGGTTGCGCGGTCGGCTGCAGTGCGCCGCGCGTCACCCCAATGCGCACCGCCGCCGGCTGCGCAATCATATCCTGCTCGGCGCGCAGTTCCCACGTCGCGACGCCGGCCAGCAGACTCGTCGCGCCATTCGATGTCATGCCCAGCACCGCCGTGAAATCGGCAGGTGCCAGTGGACCACTCACTGGCTGCGCGACGAGCTTTCCACCGACACTCCGGAAGATCGCAATGCGTCCGCCTTTGCCGGCGCCGACAATCAGGTCCTCGCTACCATCCCGGTCGATGTCGTACCACGAGACACCCGGACCCGCCTGCGACAGTGCGTTGGGCAGCAGGAACTGGCGATCCCAGTCGTCAAACTCGTTCTCCGTGTGCACGTGACCGTTGAGTTGCGCCGTCGCGTCGACGAAGAGACGTGTGGTGACCGGCAATGGCGCCGGCAACGGCGCACTCGCCGACGTCTGCGCGATCTCATACACGCGATTCGGTCGCACACGTCCGATCGTGGTACGACGACCGTCGCGCCAATCCACGACCAGCGTCGCCGAGTCCGATGCGCCCATGGCGAACGACAGCTCGGTGTCGCTGTGTGACAAATACAGTCCGCCCACCACCACTTCGCGCACCTGCGCCGGCACCGCGCCCCCATGGAGCGTGACCTTGGCCCCCACCGCCTGTGTATTGGGCGCGTCACCGCGCAGTCGCACGGCGACACGGGCGGCCGTCGCATCGTTGCGCATGACCAGCGCCGGTGCGCCGAGACGATTGATCACGACATCCAGATCACCGTCGCCATCAAGATCAGCCGACGCGAGACCGTGCGAGATATCTTCGTCAGTGCCGAATCGCCACGCGCTACTCGCGTCCTCGAATGTGAGGTCACCGCGATTCCGGTACGCGACATTCTTCAACTTCAGCGTCGGGAACTCCCACCGCAGTTTCCGCCACGGCACATCGTTGAGCCGGTTCTGCAGTCCTTCCTGCACGTCCGCATCCATGATGTCCCACAGGTGCCCGTTGGCCACGAGAATGTCCTGCCACCCGTCGAGATCGACATCCATGAACATCGAGCCCCACGACCAGCCGCTCGCCTGCACTCCCGCCGCCGCGGACACTTCCGCGAACGTGCCGTCACCACGGTTGATGAACAGCGCGTTCCGCTGAAACTGCAATTGCAACTCCTGCTCACCAATCTTCTTGGGCAACGACGTATGCGTCGGCATCTGCGTCTTCAGTCGTCGCGGGTCATTGCTCATCATGTCGGTTTCGAACAGGTCCGGTCGCCCATCGCCGTTCACGTCGGCCACATCGATCCCCATCGCCGAATTGCTCATCTGGCGCTGCGTCGTCCAATCGGCCAGCTGAAAGACCCCCTTCCCGTCGTTGTACCACAACTGGTCGGTATCCTCAAAGTCATTCGCCACGTACAGGTCGGGCGCACCGTCCCCATTGAGGTCGACGAACTTCGCGGTCAAACCGAAGGACTCAAACTCCTCGGTCAGCCGCGCGCCGTTTGCATCACGGAAGCGATCCGACGTCATCGGCACGCGCGTGAACTGTCCGCGACCGTCATTCACATAGAACTCGTCGGGTTCCGCGCGCTGCGTCAGACGCATGCCTCCCATATCCGGACGAATGACCAGTTTGAAATCCCGGCGATGCGTGGCGATCACTTCATACTGCTTGGGTCCCGTCTGCCGCACCATTTGATTGAACGCCCGCTGCTGTGGCGGAATCGTGTCGTCAACGTTGTAGGGTTTGTAGTTCGCGATGAACATCGCGAGTCGCCCCGTGCCATCCACGTCGGCCATGGTGACGGTGGTGGCGCCGCGACCGCCGGTATCCAGGCCGGCCGTCGCGCGTTCCGAAAAACGGCCCTTCCCGTCGTTCACGAAAATGGCGTTCGGTCCGGTCGTCGACAGCAGTACAAGATCGAGATCGTTATCGCCATCAACGTCAGCAAGCGCCGAACCGGTCGAGCGACGGTCGCAGGCGCCGACACCGGCGCGCGTCGTGATGTCCTCGAACTTCCACTCGCCGGCATTGCGATAGAGTGCGCTGCACCCCTCGGTTTTGGCCAGAAACACATCGGGACGTCCATCGCCGTCGACATCGCCCATCGACACGCCACCACCCTGCGCAAACATCCGGTTGCCAAGCAGTATTTTCTCGCTGGCCGCGTTCTGGAAGCGAATCCCGGTCTTGCCGGCGCTCAGGGACGTGAAGCCCGGCGTGCCCTTCGGCACCGTCAGCGCATGCCAGCGGACGCCCGCGGCTTCATCGTGCCACGCCAGCGCCGCATCCTTGCGGCAGGCGCTCAACAGCGTCGTCACGATGGTGGCGACGGCAACGCCGACACCACGCGTCAATCGCGCACTCACGGTTTGCCCGTATTGCTGGTCGTTTCGACGCCCAGCGCTGCGGCCACCTTGGCCCCGACACAACGACCCAGTGTCAAACCGCTCTCGTTGCCCGAGGGAAAGTGAATGCCGCCGTAAATGCGCGACCTGCCGGCTTCCTCACTGGCCGCCTGAAATGAGTCGAAGTGTCGCACGGCATGTCCAATTGAAACGCTGGTGCTGTCAGAGAACGGCGACGCGCCGATCAGCGCGGTGATCACGGTTGCCGCGGCGGATGATTGCGTGGAGTGTCCGGCGGGATGCTCTGGAAACGGCGGCGTCGGAATGAGTGGCTCCCAAGTGGAGTCGATCACTCGGCGAATGTAGGTGCGCGGACGCAGCAGGTTGTACTGATACTTGTATCCCCACGCGGCGATGAACGCATCGGCCTGCGCCACCGCAGTGGCCAACACCAACTCGGCCGCCTTGTCTGCGGTGAGGTGTCGCTCGCTGATCATCTGACTGGCGATCGACATCCAATGCCCCACTGGCGTTCCGGATTCTCCCGCATTGTCCGCCCAGTAGTAGGCAATGGTGCGCTGCTCCGGCGTCAGCGCGTTCTTCGCGTCGACCACCGCGCGCGCGTTCCCCGACAGCACCGACGCACTGTCGATGGAATACGCCGGCGGGTCGGGAATGACACACTCGTTCCAGGCCTTCAGCACAAACGGGCGCACTTCACGCCAGTACGGCTCCGTCGCACCCGCCATGTTCGCGGCCGGCAGAGTTTTGGTGCTGGCCGACTTCGGGCGACTCATGATCAGCCCGCGATCGCTCACGTTGCCGGCGCGCTGTTGATTCGCCGGATTGTCGAGCGCCACGAACTCACTCGCTCCGGAAAGATTTTGCGTGGAGTACACGGTGGCCGGTGAGTCGTTGTACCACAGACCGTCGCCAACCGGGGGCGCGTACGCCCGACGCGTGGCCGTGAATCCATCAGTGTTCGACCACGCCACAATGGCCAATCCGATACGACGCCCGAGAGAGTCCGAGCGCGCACGCACGTCGGCGGCGATTCCCGCCGCGACGCGTGCGCCATCGAGTGAATCAGCGAGTCGTTCCAGCTGCGCGCGCGTCGTGGCCAGGCCTTCCTGCAGCAGGGAGTCCAGCACAACACGCTCGGCCATTACGGCCACGACGGTGGCATCGTAGTCGCCCGGGCGGTCGGCACGCGGTAACGACGGCATGCCGGTGAAAACGCCGTCCAGCGCCCGCATGTCCGGATGTACCGACGCGAGTCCGCCGTACAACGCCGTCGCTGCATACGCGGCGAGACGCGACGCGACAGGAGGAGACAGACGTTCCACGCGAATCGCGCCGTACAGCGCATGGACCCAGGCCGACACAAGCCCGGGGTCGGTAGCTGGCCGACGTGTACAGCCGAGCGGCACCCCCACGGCGCAGAGGCAGGCGAGAATCGGGATCCATCGGCGAACAGCGCGCGAATTGAGAGTCGGCATGCGTGGAATAATCGTCGGAGGATTGTCGGCCCACAACGCGGAATCCCCTGCGGTGTGCTGCCGGTGTGACTGGCCCGCGCTCGATCAGGGCCCTAACTTGTGTCTGTCCTGACGCGCCTCTCGCGCGAGGTGGAATTACAGACGAGAGACGGAGGACTGGAGACTGCAGACTCAGACGATGCTGGTCTTGGTCTCAAGTCGCCCGTCTTCCGTCTCCCGTCTGTTGTTCCGCCATCGCGAGGCTCGCGTTTCAGGATGGACCCAAACTTGAAGGGTCCGGACGCCACCGCCCCTTCCTGGTCGCGACCAACCATATGATGATCTCCAGATTTCTCGCGTGCGCCGTCGCGGTGATAGGCGCGAGCGCGCTGGTTGCTGCCGCGCAGGCGCAGGCGCAGACCGGAGAGGTGCGCGGGGTGGTGCGCGACAGCAGTACCGGTCGGCCCGTCTCCGGCGCGGTCGTGCTCGCCCTCGACGCGCTTGGCACGACACTTGGACGCACCATTTCCGGCGAGCGCGGCCAGTATCGTTTGAGCCGTCCGGACGCGACGATGCTGGTGCGTGTTCTTCGGCTGGGCTACCGCCCTACCACCGAGCGGTTACCACTGGTGCGCGCTGAAGTGCTGACGGTCGACCTGATCATGGTGACCGTCCCGCGCGCGCTTGACGGGATGGACGTGATCGCCGCGCGCGGATGCCCTACGCGCGCAGACCGCGCCGACGCGTTCGCACTACTGGATCAGGCGCGCGCCGGATTGCTCGCCACCATTGTCGCCCGCGAACGCCAGCCCGCGAGGCTGCACGTGCTCCGGTTCGAGCGATTTCTCGATCTCGACGGCGTCGAGATCGAGCGGCAACGCGTGCGCATGGATTCGTCGCGCAGCGCCAGTACGTCGTTCAATGCCGTGCACAATGCCGTCGATTTCGTGAACCGCGGGTTCCGCACCGGCGTGCCGGGCCAATACACGTATTTCGGACCGGACGCTGACGTGCTGCTGGACGAGCGATTCCAACGCGGATACTGCTTCAGCCTCGCCACCGCCAGCGAGGCGCGTACTGCACAAGTGGGTTTGCGTTTCACTCCCGCGAATCGCCGCGAAGGACGGGTGGACATCGATGGCACCCTGTGGATCGATACCGCCGCGCGCGCCTTGCATGACATCGAGTTTCGCTACGTGGGGATTGAGGCGCTGGCTGAGGCATTCAATGCCGGCGGCCGCGTAGGCTTCCGGACGCTGCCCAACGGCGTGCCATTCATCGACCAATGGTCGTTGCGACTGGTCGGCGCACCGGACACCATGGACACAGGCGCGCGTGTGTCCTCGCAGCACTATGCCGTGCGCGAGATCGGTGGGGAGCTGGCACGGGCGCAGTGGGCCGACGGGCCCGCGTGGAACGGTCCACACAGTGCGATCCACGTCACGGCCGTCAATCGCGCCGGTGAACCGGCGTCCGGTGTGATGCTGAACCTGGCAGGCTCGGACTATCGGGTCGCCACCGACAAGTTGGGGCGCGCGCTCTTCGAATTCGTCCTGCCGGGTCCGTACGAAGTAATGGTTGAGGACCCCCGGCTCACCGTTATCGGCCTGCAGATTCCCACCGGCCGCGCGCTGACCGCCCGTCGAGCATCATCAGCGCTGGTGCGCGTCGACGTGCCCAGCGCCGAGGATTTCGTGGGTGCGATGTGCGATCAGGTAGCCCCGAAACCGAACGAAGCGTGGCTGCTGGCCCGGGTTGTCGGTACCGATGGGGGCCCCGTGTCTGGCGCCAGATGGCGCGTGAGCGAAGCAGAGGGCGCCCGCTGGCGTGTGGTGTCGGACAACGGTCGCACCGGCTCCAATGGCATCGTGACGCAATGCCGTGGACTCGCTCGTGGCCGGTCGGCCGAGGTCGCGTCGTGGCGCGATCCCAAGGACGCGGTGCGGGTGCAGCGGGGATCCCCGTACGGGAGCGCCCGGTGGTGCAGCCGGCCGCCGGCGCCCTCCTCGATGCGGGCCCACACGTCCTCGG
>JBEBIR010000066.1:0-11268 GCA_040080315.1 Gemmatimonas sp. | reverse complement strand
GTGTCGACCGATGGCGGCGCCTTGTCCTGTGCGCGCATTTCGCGAGCGGAAAACACGGCCAGGAGAGCCAACGCGATGAAGGCGGACCGCTGAACTTCTCGGACGAGAAACGGCGTCCATGCGAACATCGTGGCTCCGTAGCAGGTGTGCGGTGACAGGACCAGCGATAGGTGATCAGGAGCGATGGCCCAGCGAGAATATCCTATCGCAAATCGCAGGTGATGGCGAGATCGCGGCCAGTCGACCCACCGCTTCACCAAAGACCTCGCGGGCCGATACGCATGGTGGCGTGTTCGCGGGATGTCGTTCGACACACAGCCAGCGCCGTGCTACACTAGGGGCAGCCCGAGACCCATCCCGCATGACCGGTGTAGTCCCCCAATCGCTCGCCTCCGCCCTTAGCGCCTGATGACCACACCACCGCACGCACCCGAACGGTCATCTCCCATGCTCGCGCGCGTCACCGCGGCGCTCGCGCCCGCCTACACCGTGCAGCGCGAACTCGGCGCCGGCGGCATGGCCACCGTGTATCTCGCGCACGACGCACGGCACGAGCGCGATGTCGCGATCAAGGTGCTTCACCCCGACCTTGGTGCGGCGCTCGGCGCTGATCGATTCCTCGCCGAGATCAAGACGACGGCGAAATTGCAGCATCCGCACATTCTGCCGTTGCTCGACAGCGGCAGTGCCGACGGACTGCTCTGGTACGCGATGCCCTACGTGGAAGGCGAAACGCTGCGCGGCCGCTTGCAGCGCGAAACGCAGCTGCCGATTGCCGAGGCGGTGCGGTTGGCGCGTGAGGTGGCCGATGCCTTGCAGGCCGCGCATGCGCGCGGCGTGGTGCACCGCGACATCAAGCCCGAGAACATTCTCTTGCAGGGCGGGCCCGGCACGCCACACGCACTCGTCGCCGATTTCGGGATCGCACTGGCGGTGCAAAGCGCGGGCGGCGCGCGCATGACACAGACGGGGCTTTCGCTTGGTACGCCGCAGTACATGAGTCCCGAGCAAGCGACCGGTGAGAAAGTGATTGACGCGCGCAGCGATCTCTACGCGCTGGGCGCGGTCACGTACGAGATGCTTGCGGGGGAGCCGCCCTTCACCGGCCCCAGCACGCAGGCCATAGTGGCGCGGCTCTTGTCCGCCGCGCCGCCGTCGCTTACGGCGACGCGGAGCACGATTCCGCCGCACGTGGAGGCCGCAGTGCTCACGGCGCTTGCCAAGCTACCCGCTGATCGGCAAGCGAGCGTGAGCGAGTTCGCGGCGCAACTCACGGGCGCCATGCCCGTCGCGCTTACGCACGCGGGCGAGGCGCACCGGCAGACCGGTACGGCGGTCGAAGGCTCGTTGCGCGATCCGCGCCGCATCACACGCACACTCAATCGCACGCGCGCGATGCTCGGCGTTACTACGCTGATTGCCTTGGCGGCCACCGGCGTCGTTACTTGGCTTGTCACGCGACCGACCACAGTGTCGCCGGTCAGCAGCTTCCTTCTGTCGGTGCCGGACAGCGCGTCACTCTTGGACGCGCCGGTGTCTCGCCGCGTCGCGATCTCCCGGGACGGTCGCCGCGTGTACTTCGTCGGCGGCACTACGGCGAACTTCGGCCTCTTCCGGCGCGACCTCGCTGATACGCTCGTTCAGCGCGTACCCGGTACTGATCGCGGCTATGGGCCCGTCCTCTGTCCCGACGGGAAATGGATCTATTTCGGTCGTGCGCCGCAGGAAGTCTGGCGCGTGTCGCCGGAGGGCGGGCAGGCGACGCGCGTCCTGGATTCGGCGACGGTGGGCGACTGCAACGACGCTGGCGAAGTGCTGGTGCTTCGGAGGGGACGGCTCCTGCTCTGGCGTGACGGACAGGCGCCGCGCGAGATCGCCGGCGCCGATAGCGCGCGCGGCGAGGGTTCCCTTGGCACTGGCTCCTTCCTGCCGGGCGGAACGCACGCGGTGTTCTCGCTGCGCCGCATTGGACAGATGAACACCAGCAGCACGCTGGCGACGGTACCACTCGCTGGAGGCGCAACGACCCCGCTCACCGTCACCGGCCTGCGGCCAACGTGGAGCAACGGACAGCTGCTGTTCGTCCGCGATGGCGATCTCGTCGCGGCGCCCTTCGACGCCCAGCGCAACCTGCTGCTCGGCGAAGGCGTGTCGGTGGTGCGCAATGTCGCGACGCGAAATCAGGGTGTCGACTTCGACGTCAGTGACGACGGCACGTTGGTGTATGCCAGCGGCACCTTCGGCACGCGATACCGGTTGGCACGAGTGGATCGCGGCGGCCGTGAGGAGCTGCTGGACAGGGAACCGGCGCTGTATAGCTGGCCGCGGGTGTCTCCCGATGGGAAGCGCATCGCGGTCGAAGTGCAGTCGTCGAACTCCACCTTCGATGTGTGGCTGTTTGCGTTGGCGAGCCGCTCACTGGAGCGACTTACCAGCGGATTCTCCGGCGTGCGCCCGCTCGGCTGGAGTGCCGATGGCCGCCGCATCGCGTACCTCACCATGGAGCAGCCTGGCACGCCTCAAGCGAAGCGCATCATCACCTGGGTGCCGTGGGATCTCAGTTCGCCTCCGCAGCGGATTCCGGTACGCACGCCGGACGGGTCGCAGGTCGAGGACGCCACACTCCGCAGTTCGACCGATCTGCTCGTGTTCCGCTCGCGCGGGTACGGCGCGCCGGGCGATCTCTGGGTCGCCGGGCCACCGCCGGCCGGCGACACGGTACGTCAGGCGCGCCCCTTCGTGGTGACCGATGCCGACGAGGAAACTCCGCGCCTGTCACCCGATGGCCGATGGGTGGCGTATGCCAGCAACGAGACCGGTCAGTTCGAAGTGTACGCGCGAGCAGCTGATGGTACAGGCGGTCGCGTCTCGCTCTCGGCGGGGTACGGTGCCGAACCGGTGTGGACCCCAGATGGCCGCGGTCTCTACTTCCGCGGCGAAGGGCGCATGCACTTCGTGGCGCTCACGAGCGGCACCACCCTCGAAGTCATGCGCCACGATACGCTCTTCGTCGATCCCTATCGACGAGAATCGCTCGCCATCCCGTACGACGTCTTTCCTGACGGCCAGTCGCTCCTCATGCAGAAGCCCGGCGGCACGAGCTCGCGTTACCCGATCGTGGTGCTTAACTGGATGGGGCTGCTGCGGCAAGGCGGGGCGAAGCGATAATATGGTCGCTCTCATCGTCAACTCCGTCGCCCGACGCGGTCGGGCGCTCAAGCGCAGGACACCGGCGTTCGTCGCGATGGTCTTCGCGGGCGGCACCGCACTCAGCATTCAGGAAACCACGGTCCGTACGTTCGATCGCGTGCTGCTGCTCGAGTCCACGAGCGAAACCTCGGCCAGCGTCAGCCTCGGCGACATCGACGGCAATCGCACGCTCGACGTCGTACTCGCCAAGGGCCGTCACTGGCCGCTGAACGATGTGATTCTGCGAAACGACGGCAAGGGACATTTCTCGACGGAGTCGCTCGCGAACACGCCGGATCGCACCTATTCGGCGGCGCTGGCAGATCTCGATGGTGACGCTGACCTCGACATCGTGGTGAGCAACGACAAGCCGGACCGGAAGCTCATCTATCTTAACGATGGCACGGGACATTTCCGCGTGAGCGGCACGTTTGGCGAAGCCGAATGGAACACACGCTACGTCACAGTGGCCGATCTCAACGGCGACAAGCGCCCCGATCTCATCGTTGCCAATCGCAGTGGGAACCCGGCAGCACCGCGACCAAGCTTCGTCTGCCTGAACACTGGAGCGGGAGCGTTTCCTGCGTGCGCACCGCTCGCCACACAATCGGCGACGATCATCGTTGCCAGTGATCTCGATGGCGACGGCAACACCGACTTGTTCGTACCACACCGCGACGGCGGCCAGAACCTGATCTTCTGGAACGATGCGGGCGGTGCATTTGCTGCGCCTCCCAGTGCCGTGGGGCCTGCCAAGTCGCAGATCCGCGCAGCGGCGGCCGCCGACATCAACGGCGATGGCATCGTCGACCTTGTGGTTGGCGATGAGAAGCATGGCATGTTCGTCTACCTCGGAGCGGGGAAGCGCGCCTTCGACGCTCCGGTCGCTCTCGGAGGTTCGACGGGCGCTCCATACTCGATCGGCATCGCTGACCTGAACCGCGACGCCAAAGCCGATATCGTGATCGGACGACAGGAAGCAGTGGGATCGGTGCTCTTCAACCTCGGTGGGAGTAGACTTCCGCGGTTCGCGGACACGCCGTGGGGCGACGGTAAGGGCTCCGTCTACGGCGTTGCAATCGGCGACCTCGACGGCGATGGCTGGCCCGACATCGCGGCGGCGCGCTCAGAGGCGCCGAACGGCATCTGGTTCAGCGGGCCCGCGCGATGAACGCGTTGCGCCAGCGGGTGTCAGCGCGACCGACGAGTCAGATTTGACAGCAGGTACACCATGCTCGCGGTGCCATCCATGATTGGTTCATTGGTGGAATAGTCCCCTGCGTCGTCGTGGTAGACGATGAACCCGGTGTTGAACGGCGCGTACTCGTCGGCGCCAAGCAACGAAATTCCGCGCAAGCTCGCGTAGATCGAGCGATAAACGGGTCCGTCGACCAGTCCACCAAGCAACACGTGCACACCCAATCTGGTGGCGTGTACGGAGTGGGGATCGCGAGGCGTTGTGCTGAGGTTGGGATATCCGACCATCATGGAGGTGCCCCACGGATTGGCCCCGAACAACCAGTCGACGGCGGCCTGCTCATGTCGACGAAATTGTTGGTCACCCGTCATGCGGCGATACAACTGCGCTTGCGTCGCGAACGATGCCATCAGGTCGTTGGAGCACCAGATGAAGGGAATGCCAGCCAGGAATCCGTTTGTGGCGCGCGCAACGACGCGCTCAAGTCCATCTCGATAGTATCGCGCGGTCGCTGCGCGATCGGACGGCGAGCCGCTCCGCCACAGCTCGTAGTGTCCGTTGTTGTGCCACGGATACCACTGATAGTGTCGCGCGGTGTCGGCCCCCATCCACGGCGTCACCATCTCTTGTCGCGCGTACTCGACGGCCTGGCGTAGATACCGCCCGTCGCGGGTCAACGCAAAGAGCTGTGTCGCGGCGAGCTCCATGTCGTCGACCCAGTTGTCTTCCTCGTAGAAGTAGGGCGACGTTCCCGGAGCGGTTTGGCACGCGCCGGGGTATTGGCGACCCAGTGCGTAAGCGGCGACGGCCCGATCACGCAACGTGCGCACCAGCGCCGTATCACGGCCGCCGATTGTCGAGGCAGCAAGTGCGAAGGTCGAAGCGAATTTCCCGGCGGTCGACGCGAATCCGCTGCTGCGGTTCCGGTGCCGGAAGAGTCCCTGCGGACGGCCAGTGCATGGGTACAGCGCGCGCTCCCGGCCGCGTCCCCACCCGTAGTCTGATGAATCGTTGCTGAGCATGTCGAAGAACGCGTGATCGCGATCGTCTCCCAGCTGATTGTACATCTCCGTGCCGCCCGGATACATGCGCAGCAACCAGTCCACACCATGGCGCGCTTCGTCGATCACATCCGCCACGCCATTGGCACCGGGAACTCCGCGCGCGTCGAACGCATCGGCAAACGCTCTCGGATTGTCCCGATATGCCGCGAGCAACATGTAGGTCGCCGTGGCTGAGGTGGTGACGTACTGCAAGTAGTCTGAGGCATCGGCCCATCCGCCGCTCACCGGAACCCACTTCACCACGCGTCCGCTGTCATCGATCGCATTGCCGTCGAAGCGATGCACGGAGTCGCGAAAGAGCGGATTCCACCCCGATCGCTGCTGTCGCATGTAGTACAGCGCCGTGTCCGCTCCGCCGTCATAGACGTTGGCGCCGATGCGTACGGCGACTGGCGTGGCGGCGCCGGCTTCAATGGTGTACCGGCCGGCCGTGCGGAGCGCCGAAAAGTCGAGCCGCTCGGTCATGCGGCACGAGGCGAACGATCCGTGGCGCGTCGCGGGTTTGGGCCCCAGCACGATGTGTCCACGTGCGTCGCGCACCACAAACGTGCGCACGACCGACGAGTCGAGTGAGCAGACCACCGCAACCTTGGGAGCGTCCGGCAGGTAGCCAACCTGATTCACGCGAATAGCGGTGGTCGCCGCATCTCGTGTCACCTGCGTGTTCGTTGTCGCCACGATACCCACGACCAGCAGCCACTGCGGACCCGGTAGTATCATCTCGAAAATCTCAGCAGCTCATGTAGAGGGTGATGCGGATCACCCATTCTGCGCTTAGCGAGCAAAACTCGCTACTCTTTCATCCATTCGAACTATATGGGATGCATACAAAGTGGGCGTACATGACCGTGCGATAGAGCACAAGCAGGAAGAATCGCAATGCCAATCACAGCTGAGGTACCAGGTGCGAACACCCAACACGAATTCTCCGTCATTCATCGCGACGGGGATTATGGCGTCCTTCATGATGGTGATGGTCGCCGGATGTGCCAACGATGCGTCCAATGTGGTGAACCCGCTGTCCATTGAAAGCCAACTCGACCGGAGTGACCGTCGCGTGCCTCTGGGGCCAGCCGCCGTCAACCTGCGCACCGCTGGCGACTTTGTCATCCTGTCCAAGGCAGGAATCTCGACCACCGGCACGACATCAATCCTCGGGAACATCGGTGTGAGTCCCATCGCCGCCACGGCCATCACGGGATTCGGACTGATTCTGGATCGATCGAATACGTTTTCGCGGTCGGCGCGCGTGACTGGCAAGGTGTACGCGGCCAGCTACGCCGCTCCAACACCAACGATGCTGACACGAGCGGTGGGCGACATGCAGACCGCGTACACCGATGCCGCGGGGCGGTCGCGACCCAACTTTACTGAGCTCGGATCGGGCAACATCGGCGGCTTGACGCTGCGCCCGGGTCTCTACAAGTGGTCGAGTGCGGTCACGATTCCCACCAACGTGACGCTCGCCGGCAGTGAGAACGATGTGTGGATTTTCCAGATCGCGCAGACGCTGACGATCAGCAACGGAAAGCAGGTGATCCTCAGTGGCGGCGCGCGTGCCAGAAATATCGTCTGGCAGGTAGCGGGCAAGACGACGCTCGGCACGACGTCGGTGTTCAACGGGACGATCCTCGGAGCAACCGCGATTGTTCTGCAGACCGGCGCGCGTTTGAATGGCAAGGCGCTAGCGCAGACTGCGGTCACGCTTGATGCCAGTACGGTGCGGTAGCAGGTAGGGAAGATGGTCTGACGGGGATGCAGGTCTTGCGACCTGCATCCTCGTTGTCGTTCGACGCTACGGCTTGACTGTCAAGTCGTTTTTCACCGAATAGCCAACTGCCTTGGCGATGGCAATTTCACCGGCCAACACCCGCTCGGCGTCCGTCTTCACGGTGCCCTTGAGTGTAACGGTCTTCTTGTCCTCATCGGTATCCACGTTGATGTCGCCCGCGTCCACTCGCGTATCGGCCATGATCGCCGACTTGACCTGTCCGGTCTCCAGCGCGCCGCCAACCGCCGATCCTGTCGTTGAAGCGGCCTCAGCCGTTTTTTCCGCGGCATTCTCCGCATCCTTCTTCGCGCCATCGGCGGTGTTGCCGCAGGCAGCCGTCAGAGCGAAAATCGCCAGCGCGCCCAACACATTGATTGCAATCATCCTGAACTCCGGAATGGGTGTGAATTCGGCCAATATTATTCAGAACCCGAAGGATAACACAATACTAAGTACCAAGTACTCAGTACTCAGTACTCTTTCTTGACGATTCCTGACTCCAGATGCTATCCAAGGTGCTGACGACGCGCGAGCCTACTCCTCACCGGTCCTGTCCATGTCTGTCCTGTCGATCGCCGTTGCCATCCTGACGGCTGCCAATTTCTCACTCGCTGACAGCACACCGAAGTTCGTCGCACCGAAAACGCTGGCCGAACTCGAGGCGCGCATTCAGAGAGTCCTCGACAGCGCCAAGGTGCCCGGTGTCGGACTCGCTATCGTGCGACACGACAGCATCATCTACGCTGGCGGCCTCGGCCACGCACGCGTGTCCCCGGCCATCAAGGCGTCCGATGCGACGCTCTTTCGTATCGGCTCGACATCCAAGGCATTCGTGGCACTCACGGTACAGGCGCTGGTGCGTGAAGGACGCCTTTCACTCGATCAGCCGCTCTCGCAAGCGTTGCCAGGCTTCTATTTCAGCAACCCGTGGGAATCCACCGATCCCGTCCGCATCGTCAACCTGCTTGAGCATACCAGCGGTTTCGACGACAACTCGTTGCAGTCGTATGCGAACAGCGATCCGACACCCCTTCAACTCGCGAACGGACTGGCCATCGACTCGGCGACTCGTGTGTCACGCTGGCGCCCGGGGACGCGCTTCTCCTATTGCAACACGGGACCGGGCATTGTGGCCCTGATCATCGAACGCATTGAAGGAAAGCCGTTCGAGCAGGTTGTGCAGGACCGATGGTTCACGCCCATCGGGATGAGTTCGGCGACGTATTTTCTCCCGGACAGCACGTTGAGTGTGGCCACGCTGTATCGCGCCGACGGCACGACCGCGGTGCCGTACTGGCATGTCTTCCTCCGACCGGCCGGTTCGATCAATGCGTCGGCACGCGATATGGCTGCCTACGTGCGTTTCCTGCTGGGGCGTGGAACCATTGATGGCAAGCCGCTGCTTCCCGCCGAATCGATTGAGCGCATGGAGCGCTCAACATCGTCCATGTCGGCGCGTGCTGGACTCGCGGTTGGCTATGGGTTGCACCTGTATCGCGCGGCGGACACCACTGGATTCGCGTGGACGGGACATAACGGCGGCGTCGAAGGTGGACTCTCCGACCTGAGTTACCTGCCGGGTGAGCGCGTTGGGTACGCCTTCCAGATCAACTCCGGCAACGGCGCGGCGTTCGGACTCATCACGAGTCTCGTGCGAGCGTACCTCACGCAGGGGATTTCAGCGCCCGCGGCGCCACCGGTCGTGTCCGTCGCCGCGACTACCCGCGGGAACTTTGCGGGTTGGTATCGCGCCGTGTCGCCACGCGTACAGCACTTGTATGTCCTTGAGCGCATTCCGGGAATCGCTCGTGTCACGTTCACCGACTCGACCATGAGTGTCCATCCCATTCTGGGCGGGGCTACTCGATATGTGGCGGTGGACAGCGTGCGGTTTCGTCAACAGGGTGAGCCGGAAGCGACCCTGGCGTTTGTACGCGACGACGCGAACGGACGGCCACAGGGTATCGAGTCGATGGGCGCGGGACTCGGACAATCCATGTCTCGCGTGTCTGCGGTTGACGCGCTAGGGAGCTTTACGACGGCCGCGTTGTGGGTCGTGGGACTTGGCCTTTCGTTCGTCGCCATGGTGTTCGGCGCGTTGCGTTGGGTGGTACAGCGACTTCGCCGCTCACCGGCGACGAGATCGGTTTCGCGAACGGCCTGGCGCGTCGCCGCCGGCGTTGCTGTGCTGGTGGTCCTGCAGACGGTGCTGCTGAGCATTGGCAGCGAGGACGTTCAGGCGCTGGGCACGCGATCACCGATCAGTATCTCGCTGTGGACCGCGGGCATCCTGTTCACACTGGTTACCGCGATTGGAGCCGTGGTCACGTGGCGAACGCCGTCCGTGCCGGGGCGTTGGGCACACACGTCTCTGTGGACGGTGCGGGCGATCGCGTCGCTCAACGTGGTCACGGCGACGTATCTGACGATCGGTGGCTGGATCGGATGGCGAACGTGGGTGTGAGAGAGCCTAGCGCGACCGCGCTCTGGCAAGTCCGAAGTAGACACTGAGCGCGCGATTGTGGTTGTCGTTGTTTCCAATCACGCTTGAGAATCCGATCGTGTATCGAGTGGCCAGAGTGAGGTCAACCCGGCCGGCGGGAATTGCGAGTCCACCAGAAATCACGCCGCTCAGGTCGGTCTTCATCACATTGATTCCGCTGCGCGCGGCCAACTCATCGCACCGGAGCGTGTACTGAGTCGAGGTTGTGGTGGTTGTGCCTTCGCACGCAAAACGCGCACTGAAGGCGGGACCCGCCGAGAGAAACGGTCGTACGCGCGCTTCGGGAGCAAGGTCGATGCGAAGCAGCAACGGGACCTCGATGTAGGTCGCCACGAAGTCGAACGTGCTGGTGGCGCTCGTGGAGCGAAATCCCTTCTTCGTGTACAGTCCGTCCACTTCAAGGTTGGTCCGCGAAGAAAACGAGAAAACAACGGACAACCCCGCCAGAATACCGGTACGGCCTTCGAGATCGTCGGCGGCGTCCTTGCCGGCGAGGGTGGTGAGTGAGAAGCCGCCGATGACGCCAACCGTCGCGGATCTGGCCGTTTGCGCACACAGGACGCGAGTCGGCAGCCAGACGAGCAGCGCGACGGCAAACAACGTGCGGAAAAGAGCACGCGCCGAGAACATGCTAGCTGGCCGCAAGCTGAATGATCGACAGCGCCGCGCCTTGCGGGTCGACGATGACCGCCATGCGTCCGTATGGGGTGTCGAACGGGCCGTGCACCACCTGCCCACCGCTTGATGTCACGATCTCGGCAGCGGCGTCAACGTTGAACACCGCAAAGTACGGCATCCAGTGCGGAGGAATGTCGCCCCATTGCGCCGTCATCTGCATCACGCCAGCGACGGCCTCCTCACCTTGATTCAGCATGAAGTACTTCATGCTGGGATCATCGAGCGGTCGAGGGTCCAGATCAAAGACGTCGCGGTAGAACTCCTGCGTACGATCGGCATCGCGCGAGTTGACCTCGCTCCACGCCATGGCACCATGCTCGGAAACCACGGTAGCGCCGATGCGCTTCAGCGGTTGCCAGATGCCGAACACCGCATCGGTGGAGTCCTTGCAGATGGCCATTCTTCCGATGTCCATCACGTCCATCACGTCCATCAAAATCGTTCCACCGGCCTTCTTCACGCGCTCGCACGTCTCGTTCGCGTCACGCACCGAGAGGTACACGGTCCACGCGGGTGGCATTGGGTTGTTCGGCGGAATCGGGCCAAGTCCTGCTGCATCGTTGCCTCCGACGCGGCACATCGAATAGAACCCTGACTCGGCGCCACCTGTTTCAAACGTCCAGCCGAAGAGGCTGCCGTAGAATCGTCGCGCACCCTCAGCGTCCGAGGTCATGACGTCAAACCAGCAGGGCCGTCCAAACGCGTGAGCGGTTACCGTGGTCACTTTAGCGTTCCTCCATCCACCGATCTTCGAGTACCTGCACGGTCTTGCTGAGCGTGATGCTGCCGACTTGCAGCGTCACCTTGTAGGCGCCGGCGGGCACCGCTTCAGGGGCACCTCCACCACGTCCGCCGCCGCCACCAC
>JBEBIR010000630.1:0-2572 GCA_040080315.1 Gemmatimonas sp. | reverse complement strand
TGATGGCGCTGCGCGGCGTAAGACACGCTGGCCTCGAGCGCGGCGCGTGCAATGCCGATGGCCTGCGCGGCAATGCCAAGTCGTCCGTGGTCGAGCGAACCGAGCGCGTAGATGAATCCCCGCCCCGCTTCGCCAAGCAGGCGATCACCGGATACGCGGCACCCGTCGAGATTGATCTGTACAGTGGGCGACGCGCGGAGCCCCAACTTTGACTCTTTCTTGCCAACGTGAAATCCGGGAAGGTCCGGCGTCAGGATGAACGCCGAAATCCCTTTCGCGCCGCGACGCGCGTCGGACGTGTCGGTGCGCGCCATGCACAGGATCACGCCAGCCTCGCTGCCGTGCGACACCCACGCTTTCGTCCCGGTGAGCACCCAATCATCACCATCACGCACGGCCTGACAGCGCAGGGACGCGGCGTCTGATCCCGCTTCGGGCTCCGACAGCGCAAACGCACCCAGCAGTTCACCGCGCGCCATGGGTGGCAGGAACCGCGTGCGCTGTGCGTCGTCGCCCATGTTGAGCAGCATCTGCGTGGGCAGCGAGTTGTGCACGCTCAGCAACACGGCTGCCGAGGCATCCGCGACGGCAATCTCCTCGAGGGCCAGCAGATAGCTCTGGGCGTCGAGACCAAGTCCGTCGAAACGCTCCGGAATGAGCATTCCGAAGAATCCGAGTTCGGCCATCTGCGACACCATGACACGATCGAATCGTTCTTCGCGATCCCGCACTCCGGCCGCTGGAACCAATTCGCGTTGCGCGTACGCGCGCGCCACGCGCTGAATCTCGTGCTGCGTCTCGGTGAGTGCCTGGAGGGCCATGGCGTCGTCAGTACTGGTAGAAGCCGCGACCCGACTTCTTTCCAAGCCATCCGGCCGCCACATACTTTCGCAGCAACGGGCACGGGCGATACTTGGGATCGCCGAGTCCTTCATGCAGGACATTGAGAATGGCGAGACAGGTATCGAGTCCGATAAAGTCCGCGAGCGTGAGCGGGCCCATGGGATGATTCATCCCGAGTTTCATCACCGTATCGATGGCGTCGGGTGTGCCGACACCCTCCATGACGCAGTAAATGGCCTCGTTGATCATCGGCATGAGAATCCGGTTGGCGACGAATCCCGGATAGTCGTTCACTTCCACCGGCGTCTTGCCAAGGGATTTCGCGAGCGTCATCACCTGCTGGCACGTGCTATCACTCGTGGCCAGGCCTCGAATCACTTCGACCAGTTGCATCACCGGCACGGGATTCATGAAGTGCATGCCGATCACCAGTTCCGGACGCTTGGTGTGTCCGGCAATCTCGGTAATGGCGATGGAGCTGGTATTGGTGGCGAGAATCGCGCCCGCCGGAGCCAATCGATCGAGATCTTCAAAAATGCGGAACTTGAGATCGGCACGTTCCGTTGCGGCCTCGATCACGAGGTCTGCGGCTGACACGGCATCGAGGGCCGTGGCGACGGCGACCCGGGCGAGCGCGGCCTGTGCATCGTCGGCACTGAGCGCTCCCTTCTTCACCTGTCGATCAAGGTTCTTGCCGATCGTCTCTTTGCCGCGCGCCAGCGCATCAGCACTGACATCGATCATGGTGACGGCATAGCCATTGGTCGCGAAGACGTGGGCGATCCCATTCCCCATCTGTCCGGCGCCGACCACGGCCACCGTGCGTGCTGTCTCGTTCATCTCGAACCGGTCCTCATGCGGAATGATCTCCATTCGGTGGGTCGTATGGAGAGTAGCAGGGCGCCGCCGATCACGAGCAGTGCCGCGACGCCGCCCTCAGGTCCCCACGTGCCTCCGGTCCACCAGTCGGCCCCAACCAGCGTCGCCCGGTATCCCGGCGTATCGAACACCGCCCCACTCACGGGAACATGCAGGGCGGCGGCCATGATCCAATTCCACGCGAGATGCGCCAGCCAGGCAGCGGCCAAACTTCCGGTGCGTTCACGTACCGCGCCCAGGCAGAATCCGGCGAGCGTGACGATCGTTGTCGACAGCACACTGGCGCCCGGATTGAGCACGTGCACCAGTCCAAACGCGATGGCTGTCGCCCAGCGCGCCACGCGCACACCGCCCGCATCCTCGGCGACCGTCCACAGGTAACCGCGGAACAGCATTTCTTCCCACAGTGCGGCAGGCGCAA
The DNA here is from genome assembly GCA_040080315.1 of Gemmatimonas sp. GTDB lineage: Bacteria > Gemmatimonadota > Gemmatimonadetes > Gemmatimonadales > Gemmatimonadaceae > Gemmatimonas. The sequence goes on along the minus strand of JBEBIR010000630.1, from coordinate 429 downwards.
GCAGCAACGTGATGCGGAGCGCCGTGGCGATCCATGCGTTGGGCGCCGTCGACACGTCGTCGAATGCGGACACGACCGTCTCAAAACGCAGGCCGCGCGTGAGCCACAGCAGCGCGGACGTGGCAAGGATGGCGGCACTGCCAAGCACGAGTCCACGACCGAGGGTGCGAATGCGCCACGCGTCACGATCCATGCCGACCGCCTGCCACGGCGCTTCATCGATGACGCGCACCGTCAATGCCAGCGAGGCGAACACGCTCACCAGCGTGATCCATGGATACGCGGCAATTGGCTCGCCCACCGCACGCGACAGCACACCGAACGCGGGAGCCATGATCGATTCCGCGATCGGTTGAAATACCATCAACGCGAGCGCGAAGGCGGCGAGACGCCAGACCGCGCGCAATCGCCCTGGCTTCGCGTACAGCC
>JBEBIR010000629.1:0-2575 GCA_040080315.1 Gemmatimonas sp. | reverse complement strand
TGGACGTGGTGGTCCTCCCGGCGCTGGTGGTGGCGCTCCTGCGGGTGGACCGCCCGCTGGTGGCCCGGGCGGTGGTGGAGCCGGCGGCCGAGGCGGTGCGGCGGTCCCCTACTGGGGCAAGTACGCGTACCACGACAACAATCGCGACATCAACATCAAGCTGGTGCAGATGCGCGCGATCATCGACTGGTACTTCACGGCGTACCCGCCGATCATGCACGACCTGCACGAGGCGCAGCCGCTGCTGTACACGTACAGCGGCGCGGCGCCGCAGAATCCCAATCTCGATCCGCTGCTCTTCGCCGAGCTGCCGTGGTTTGCCAATTGGGAAATGGCGCAGATGACCAAGTACGGCATGCCGGGCGTGTACACGCATGCGTTCATGGACGGCTGGTCGCCGGGATATCTCGGTTCGGTCGCCTACAATCACAACGGCCTGATGAAGATGTACGAGACGCAGTCGGGACGTGATCTCGACAGCGCCGCGATTGCGAATGCCGACCGTCCGGGCGCCGCAACGGCGGGTGGCGGTTTTGGTGGACGCGGCGGCACGGTTCCCACCGGGCGCGGCGGTGCGCAGGATCGTGAGTGGTATCGCGGACTGCCCATTGGCTTCAACGACGTGGCGACATTCACGCGGCGCTCGAACACCAACTATATGCAGACCGGTGTATTGTCGGCCCTGCAGTTGGCGTCGATGTTCCCGGCCACCGTGCTGGAAAACTATTACATCAAGACGCGCAACTCGATTGAGGAAGGGAAGACGAAAGCCCCCTTCGGATTTGTCATTCCGGTGCAGCGCGATATGACGCGCGTGGCCGAGTTCATCAGCATCATGCGTCGGCAGCGCATCGAAGTGGGTCAGGCGACTGAGCCCATCAAGATCGGCACCGTCACGTATCCGGTGGGATCGTTCGTCATCAAGCGCGATCAGCCGTACGGACGTCTCGCGAAGAATCTCATCGAGAAGCAGCAGTACCCCGACGCGCGCTTGCAGACGTACGACGACAGCGGCTGGTCCACCGGTTTTGCGATGAACGTGGACGTGGTCGAGATTGCCGACTCATCTATCCTCAAGGCCAAGGTGACGCCGGTTGACAATATGGTCATCAAGGGCAGCACCACCGGCACGGGCTCGGCGGGGATTGCCATCGCGCATCTCGGATCGAACAACATGGTGTCGTTCCGCTATCGCCTGAAGAACGTGGCGATGCAGGTGGCGGAACAGAAGTTCACCGTGGACGGCGTGGAGTTTCCAGCAGGATCGTTCGTGGTCACCGATATGAGTCAGGCCGCGGCCGTGCGAGCGGCCGTCGAGGCGCTCGGTCTCAAGGCCAGCACACTCACGGCACCGCCCACCGTGCCCATGCACAACGCCGATGTGCCGCGTGTGGCCATCTATTCGCAGTGGAGCGGCACCCAGAATCTCGGCTGGTATCGCCTCACGTTCGATGAGTTTGGCGTGCCCTTTGATCTCATTTACAAGGAGCGAATTGCGAAGGGCAAGTTGCGCGAGCAGTACGACGTGATCCTCATCGCCGAACAGAACCTCAGTCGCACCACCGTCATGCAAGCGCCGGCGGCGCGACCGCAGCCGTACCAGAAGAGCGACAAGTACAAGTTCCTCGGCGACTACGGTGAGACGGCCGACATGACCGGTGGCTTTGGCCAGGTCGGTGTCGACGCGTTCGCCGCGTTTCTCGAGGGCGGTGGCACGATCATCGCCGTCGGCGAATCGGCGCGGTTGCCGATCGAGTTCGGATGGGCGCGCACCGTCGACAAGGTGGCGGTGGCCGGACTCACGTCGCAACGGCCATTGGTGGAGGGCGAAATCACCAAGCCAGAACATCCCGTGTTCTACGGTTACGACAAGAAGACGCTCCCGGTGAAGTACGTTGGAGGTACACCGTTCAAGGTGGGCATCGCCGACGAAGGCAACGTACTGGCGCGCTACGTCGGTGGTGACAAGAGCGTCATCTCCGGTCTCATGACCGGAGCCGATTCACTCCGGTCACGCCCGTTCGCAGTGGATGTGCCCAACGCGTACAAGGGCATGGGACGCGTCATCATGTTCTCGAACAACCCGATCTATCGGTGGCAGAATCACGGGGAGTTCAACATGATCTTCAACTCCGTGATCAACTGGAACGATGCCGGTGCTCCGGCGGTTGCTCCGATCGCGGCGCCGAGACCGTAGCTTAGCGCAACGCATTCCACCAAACCCTCTCAACGCACAGCCATCGCATGCACAAATACCTCACCGAATTCATCGGCACCCTCTTCCTCGTTCTCACCATCGGACTCACGGTAACCGCCGGTTCAACCTTCGCACCGTTGGCGATCGGTCTGTCACTCATGATCATGGTGTACGCGGGCGGCCACGTGTCCGGTGGCCACTACAATCCCGCGGTCTCGCTGGCCGCCACCATGAGCGGTGCGCTGCCCACCTCGCAGCTCGCCCCCTATGTGCTGGCGCAGGTTGCCGGCGCGACCGTCGCCGCACTGCTGGTGCAGGTCATCACCGGCCAGACGTTCGCACCCGCACCCGGTGCCAGCGTCACCACGATGTCCGCGC
>JBEBIR010000065.1:0-11329 GCA_040080315.1 Gemmatimonas sp. | reverse complement strand
AGGTTGTCGTCGACGCGGATCTTCACGATGTCCACCTGCTGCGCCGCGACGTTGGCCACCTGCGCGCGGGCCTCGGCCGGCGTCGTTGGCGTGAGCACTGGACCGGCCAGATAGACGCGCGCGTGGTTGAGCGACGCGGTGTTCTGCTGCGCACGCGATGCAAACACCGAGGCCGGCTCGCCACCAAGCGAGACGACGGTCGTGACACCATACGCGGCATAGGTCGACAGGTCGGCGGGCGTGTTCACATGACCGTGCGCGTTGATGAGCCCCGGAATCACCACCTTGCCATCGAGTGCCGTGCGACGCGCCCCCGCAGGAATGGATACCCGCGACGACGGACCGGCCGCCACCACGCGACCGTCGCGAACGAGCAGTGTGGCATTCGGAACGGGCGTGGCGTCGGTGCCATCAATCAGCGTGACACCGGTGAACGCGGTGATCTGGCCCTGCCCGCGCGCCGGCGCTGCACAGACGGCCAGTAGCGCGAGTCCGGAGCACACGCGTCGTGGATGAGTTCGTATCATCCGGGGAAAGTAGCGCCACGCGCGGTAAGGTGAATCCCGATAGTGCCGCGGTGCTTCGCGCGCTTCCGTTCAATGTCGACACGTGGTTGCAGTGCCAGTGTCGAGAACGCCTTGCCGGAGCGTCACCATGACCGCCGCCACCCAACGCAACGCCTTCGCCGCCTACCACGCCACGCCGCAATTCATTGGTCCCATTGTTGTGGCGTCTGACACGTCCCCGCATTCGGACGCCGCCTTTCCAATTGCGCAATCGCTGGCCGAGCGCACGAATTCCGCGGTGCATATCGTCAGTGCGATGATGCCGTTCGCGATGCCGATGTATGCCTTCGACACGGTGCCCGTCCCGCTGGAGACGGATCTCGCCGTTCGCGAGGGTCGCGAAGGACTGCTCAACGCGCAGCGGGACCGACTGGTTCAGCCAGTGGCGGCATGGCCGGTGGCCGTCAGAACGGGCGAGCCAGCACGAGAGATCGTGGAGTTCGCATCGGAGATGAAAGCGCGTGTGATCGTGGTCGGACGCGGTCGTCACGCGGCCCTTGATCGCGCCTTGGGAGGCGAGACGGTCCTGCGGCTGCTGCAACTGGGCGACGCGCCGGTGCTCGCGGCCGAAGCCAAACTGACGACGCCTCCACGCTCGGTGGTGATCGCCACGGATTTCAGTGAGTTCAGTCTGTACGCGGCCCAAGTCGCACTGTCGATCGCGGCGCCGGACGCGCACGTGTGCCTCGTACATGTTGCGCCGCCATTCTCGAAGACGGATCCGGGTCTGGAGGATCGTGCCACTGCGTATCGCAATCAGGCACTGCACGGGTTCGCGCAGGTGCATGAACGTCTGCTGCGCGATGGCATCACCTTCGAGGAATTGCTGGTCGAGGGCAATCCGTCGGACGAGCTGATCAAGGTCATTCGCACCAAGGAGGCCGACCTCGTGGTCTCCGCCACACACGGGTACGGATTTCTGCGGCGCATGATCCTGGGCAGTGTGGCCGCCGAGCTCCTGCGTCACGCGCCGTGCTCTGTGCTCTGTGTTCCGGGCTCCGCCCATACACTCGCCGCGGCGCGCGCGCGCTCAGCTACGACCACACCTACTCGCGCGTTCGACATGACCGTGCTGGACGCCGAGCTGAAGGCGTTCAGTGATCGCAACGCGGGTCGCTCATGCACGGTGGAGGTCGATCAGCGCGATCTGGGCGCGCAGATTCTGGGGCACGCGCTGCCGCTGGTGGGCGCCTCGTACGATCGGACCGAGCACATGGTGTCCCTGATGTTCGGTGCGTCGGAACTGGCGGGACAGCACCTTACTCATTCGATAGGCGCGGTCAGCGCCGTCGATGCCAGCACGGATAGCGACGGACGGGAGCGCGTGCTGCGCATCGGGCACGCGGACGGACAGACGCTGGTGCTGCTGGGGTAGCGCAGACCAACGTCCACACCGGCCCGGTGCAGTAGCGCGACGAGCATATCCAGACTGAAGCGATCGAGTTTGCCGTGGCGGAGGTCGGAGAGGCGCGCCGGCGCAATTCCCAACCGAACCGCCCACTCCGTGCGTGGCCTGTACGACGTGTCGAGCCAGTCGGTGAGTTCCTGAAGCAGCGCCGCGCGCAGCCGGAGAGGTGCCGCGTCGGCCGCGGTAAAGCCCATTGCCTCGAACGGATCCGCATCGGTCCGCATGACAGTCGATTGTCGGAGTTGCCAGACTCGCCGACGCAATTCAGCCAAGTCGTTTGGCGGGTAGGCCTCCCGGACCGACTGAAGTGCGTGCAGGACCACGACGGCATTCTCAAGCGGCATCACGATGATGTGCCGCCAGTACGGACGACGGGTCAGGCAGAGCGCGCGCAGACCGGGAAGGACCAGCGGCGCGCGTTTCCACCACGGACCCTGCCGACCGAGTTGCAGTTGCCAGAGCGCCAACGCTGCTCGAACTCGCAACTCGTCGGGGAACGCGCGCAGGTTGTTACGCGACGAGGCCACCCACTGTATGACTTTCACGGTCTTCTCCAAGAAATCGCAAAACTGTGATTTTCCGGAAAGCGCTCCAATCCGTCCCACATAGTGTGCCATTTGGCCACTGCCAAGCCGTACCAATTCTCAGTACGCCACCCTGTTCTATCGCCCTGTTTCGGTATATCTTCGGGTCCATTCACGACCCGTGCTATGCCTCGCTCTGCCCCGTCCTACGCGGAACTGCACTGCCATTCCGCCCTCTCGCTCCTCGATGGCGCGTCGCTCCCCGAGACTCTCGCGGAGCGAGCGGCTGAGCTGGGGTACCCGGCGCTCGCCATCACCGACCACGATGAGATGGGGGGTGTCGTCCGCTTCGGCACGGCCTGCGAAGCGGTCGGTATTGGCGGCATTCTTGGCGTCGAGCTCACGGTGCGCGTCCCCGATGAGTTCAAGACCTACGGCACCCGTACCACCCATCTGGTGCTGCTGGCCGAATCGCGCGACGGCTATCGCAATATCGCGTCGCTGGTCACCCACGCGCGCATGCACACCGATCGCGGTTCCCCGCACGTGCCGTGGGACCTGGTGACACAACACGCGCGCGATGTGTTCGCCCTCACCGGGTGTCCACGCGGATGGGTGCCCCAACTCCTGACCGAAGGACGGGACGACGCGGCCTGGCAGGCCGCCTGTCAGTTACGCGAAGTGTTTGGCGAACATCTCGCGGTCGAATGCTGGGACCACCGTCTGCCGGAAGAACGCGCCCTCGTGCGACGACTGCGTCCGCTGGCCGCGCGACTGGGCGTCCCGTGGGTGGTCACCAACGACGTGCACTACGCGCGCGCCGAGGGTCGCATCATCCACGACGTCCTCTGCGCCTTGCGGCACGAACGCACGCTCGACGAAATGGGCGCGCGTCTGCGTCCCAATGCCGAGTGGACGCTCAAGACTCCCGCCCTGATCATGCGGCGCTGGCAAGGCGCTGAAGACGGTGTGCACGCCACGTTGGCGGTGGCGGAGCGGTGCGCCTTCCGGTTGCAACAGCTCAAGCCATCCATGCCGGCGTTTCCGTTGCCGCCCGGGATCTCGGCCGACGAGTATCTCACACGGCTGGTGGATCAGGGTGCGCATGAACGATGGGGACGCGACTACGAAGCCAAACAGCGCGCGCAACTCGCACACGAGCTCCGCATGATCGCGAAGCTCAAGATGGCAGGCTTCTTTCTCATTGTGTGGGACATCGTTCGCTTCGCGCGTCGCGAAGGCATTCTCTGTCAGGGACGCGGATCGGCGGCCAACTCCGCCGTGTGCTTCTGTCTGGGGATCACCGCGGTCGATCCCATTCGCATGCAACTGCTGTTCGAGCGGTTTCTCACCGAGGAACGACAGGAAGCGCCGGATATCGACATCGACTTTGCGCATCGTGACCGTGAGCGCGTCCTGCAGTATGTGTATGAGCGCTACGGACGCGAGCACGCGGCCATGGTGTGCGAACAGATCAGTTGGCGCGGGCGGAGCGCCGTGCGCGATGCGGCGCGAGTGCTGGGGTTCTCGGTCGAGCAGGCCGACGTCCTGAGCACGCTGAGTGATCGGTTCAGTGCGAAGTCGACCGCCGACGCGTTACGAGTAGGGAGTGTGGATGCGGAGATCGCGGATCGTCTCGGCCAGCAAATGATTGGCGGGACCGAGGCGACGACCAAGGCGCGGGTGGTCCGTGCCGAGGCGCGCAAAGTCGCGGCCACCTCCAGAACCAAAGGCATCAGCGAACGCGACGCGACATGGCAGCAGCGTACAGACACGCACGCCGAACGCAAGATTGCCCTGGACGCCGCCGAGGATCTGGGGACGCCACGCGAGCAACGGCGCAGCCGAACCACCGCCAGTCGCGACGGCGCCACCGGTCGCGACCTGCTCATGCGCGCGGGCCTCGATCCCGACGATGCGCGTGTGCGCGTGCTCGCCGATGTCGTCGAAGGGCTGCATCAGTTACCGCGGCATCGATCCATTCACGTGGGTGGCATGATCCTCACCGCCGAACCACTCGGGTCCATTGTCCCGATCGAACCGGCGTCGATGCCGGGTCGCACCGTCATCCAGTGGGAGAAAGACGATCTCGATCCCACCGGGCTGGTGAAGATCGACTTGCTCGGACTCGGCATGCTCACCGTGGTGCAGGACTGTCTGCTGTACATTCGGCACACGCGCGGTGTGACCATTGATTTGGGTCAACTCGACATGGCCGATCAGGCCGTGTACGACGTGATGTGCGCCGCCGATACGGTGGGCGTGTTTCAGATCGAGAGTCGCGCGCAGATGAATACCCTGCCACGCCTGAAACCGCGCTGCTTCTATGACTTGGTCGTGGAAGTTGCCCTCATTCGACCCGGACCGATTCAGGGTGAGATGGTGCATCCGTATCTGCGTCGTCGCGCCGGCACGGAACCCGTCACGTATCCGCATCCATCACTGGAGAAGGTGCTCAAGCGCACGATGGGGGTGCCACTGTTTCAGGAACAGGGGATGCAGGTGGCCATCACGGCCGCCGGGTTCACACCCAGTCAGGCCGATCAGTTGCGCCGCGCGATGGGTCACAAGCGTTCGTACGAGCGCATGGCGGCCATCTGCGAAGATCTCATCGCCGGCATGGCGCGCAATGGCATCCCGGAGGATGTGGGACGTCGCATTTACAACCAGATCAACGCCTTTGCCGACTACGGGTTTCCCGAGAGTCATGCCGCGAGCTTCGCACTGATCGTGTACGCCACGGCGTATCTGCGGCACTACTACGCACCCGAATACTGCGCGGCCATCCTCAACGCGCAGCCCATGGGGTTCTACTCAGCGGGCACACTGGTGGAGGACGCCAAACGACACGGCGTGGAAGTGCGTCCCATCGACCTGATGCGATCGTCGTGGGATCATGTGCTGGAAATGGGAGACGGGCGAGTGCTGGTGCCCAACGACGGGAGAGTGGCATGGGGGCAGCAATCACCGAGTGGTTCAGAGTCCAGCGCGAACCACACCACGGCCGTTGCCGTGCGGCTGGGTGTGCGCCTGGTGCGCGGTATCGGTGCGAAAGCACGACGCGCACTCGAGGCGGCGTTGCGCGACGGACCCTTTGTCAGCGTCGACGACGCCGTGCGTCGCGTCACGCTCGACAAGACATCGTGGCGTCATCTCGCGGAAGCCGGTGCGTTTGACAGCATGTTCGCCCAGGAAGCGCCTGAACGACGGCGGCGCGTGGCGCTCTGGGAGGTGATGGCGGCCACCCGCGGCCCACAATTGCCACTGGCACCCATGCCGATATCGACGCCACCGGCGCAACTCCCCGCTCTCAAACCCATCGAGCTCACCGAGTCCGACTATCGCATGACGGGGCTGTCGCTGGCTGGGCATCCGATGTCGCATCTCCGCGAGATTCTGGCACCCAACGGCGTGCTCTCGTCGCGTCAGGCACAGCAGGATGGACGCGACGGTCAGGCAGTCGCCGTCGCGGGTCTCGTGATCTGTCGTCAGCGCCCCGGTACCGCCAAGGGCTTCGCGTTTCTCACACTCGAAGATGAGACCGGCATGATCAATGTCGTCGTCACGCCCGATCGATTCGAACGAAACGCCGTGCTGATCTCCACGTCACCGCTACTGCTGATTCGCGGCGTGCTGCAGGTGGAACAGCAGGTAGTGAATGTGCGGGCGAGACAGTTCAAAGCACTGCAGTTGGGCGGGGGGGAGCAGCATGCCAAGGGGCGCGACTACCACTGAGGGCACACCCCACGCTCGCGCGCAGCGAAACGCGGGCGCATACTTGCGTCCAGCGCCCACTCATTCCCTTTCCCCCTACCCCGACGGAGCGCGTCATGACCGAACTGTCCGCCTTGTGGATGCCCATCATCGTGTCCGCGGTTCTGGTGTTCCTCGCGAGTTCCGTGATTCACATGGCATCGCCGTGGCACAAGTCCGATTTCCCGCGCTTTCCCAATGAGGACAAGGTGCTCGACGCACTCCGTCCACTGGCGATCCCACCGGGTGACTACTTCATGCCGCGCGCCGGTGGCGCGAAGGAGCTGAATTCCCCCGACTTCATTGCGAAGCTGAACAAAGGACCGGTCGTGCTGATGACCGTCATGCCGAACGGCCCGATGAGTATGACGCGCAGCCTGGTACTGTGGTTCATCTACTCACTCGTCATCGCCTTCTTTGCCGCGTATGTCGCCAGCCGGGCACTGGGTACGTCGGCGGACTACCTCCAGGTCTTTCGCTTTGTCGGCGTCACCGTGTTCCTCGGTTACTCCGCGGCGCTCTGGCACGTATCCATCTGGTATCGTCGCGCGTGGAGTCTGACCATCAAGGCAACGGTCGACGCGTTGCTCTACGCCTCCCTCATGGCGGGCGCGTTCGGCTGGCTCTGGCCGCGGTAGTGTGGCGCGCCTGTGATTCGTGAGGGGCCGAGAAGCGCCCCTCACGCATTACGGCTCCAGCAGCTGCAACTTCACACCACCGCCCGCGACGTCCAGCGTGACGACGGTGCGCAACTGTCCGCTGCCAATGGGAACCGTCAGCGCGCCCGCCGCGCTCCCCCAGTTTCCGGCGCCGGTCGGCCATACGCGCACCTCCCACGTGCCCGACGAACTCTCCACCGTGGCGCCAGAGAGATAGGCATACGGGAACAGGATGCTGATGGGGGTCTGAAAGTCGGGCTGGGTGCGCCAGATGTCCAACGGCGGCGCGTTGCTCGCCAGATGCAGCACACGGAGCTTGCTGCGTCCGACACCCACCAAGAGTCCCGTGTCGGCGAATGCCATCGCATTCACGCCGGCCGCGGCGCGGGTGGCGGCGATCGTACGACGCGAATCCGACGCAATACTCACGGTCACGGTCGCGCCGCCGGCAGAAGCGCCTGCCGGTGTCAACTGCACCGCGTGCTGACCGGCAGGAAGCGCCAGTATTGGAGACAGCGACCCGACGGCAATACCGGTGAACTTCACGGTCCCGTCGACGCGAACATCAACCGCCGATGTCGACGCGTTGATAACCTGCAACGAACCCGCCTCGGAGCCGTACGGATCGGCAGTATCGTCGCCGCACGCGGTGACGAGGATGGCCATGGTCAGCAGGGCCGAACTGAATCGGCGCGATATGTGTGCGTACACGCTACGCTCCTCAGGCTGATGGTGTGCTCAGTTTTTCCTGCTACCCGTGGACGTCGCGAACGAGCCACGATCGACTACATTCTCCCTTCGATCACTCTATCCACGGAGCGAGCATGACGCCACAGGACGCCGAAACAATCGTCGCCATCGCCGCGCTCGCCGCGCAGGCGGACGGACAGCAGGATGCCGCCGAGCGCGCGCGCATTGCTGAGATGGCCGCCGGACTGAGTCTCGCCGATGCGTCGGTGGAACAGGCCACCGTCATGGCCGCGCGCGTCGGCGATCACGCGGCGCTCGCCCGACTCACCGAGCGGCTCTCGGATGCCGAAGCCCGTCAGTTGGCATACGACACCGCCGTCTCCGTCTGCCACGCCGATGGATGGGTCAATCCCAGTGAGGCCGCGTTTCTTCGGACGCTGGCCACCGCGCTTGGTATCGATCCGTCTCACACCGATCGCGCCGCCGCAACAGTTCACGAACACGCGCCGGCGAATGAGCGCCCAACCAGTGATTTGGACAAGCACATACTCGATCAGGCCATTCTCTCGGCGGCCCTCGAATTGCTGCCCGATCGACTGGCCAACCTCGGCATCCTGCCACTGCAATTGCGTCTGGTTCATCAGATTGGCGTTCGACATGGCCAACAGATGAACGCCAGTCAGGTCAAGGATCTCGCCGCCGCGTTTGGCATCGGTGCGGCAGCGCAGATGATGGAGAAGGTCGTCCGAAATGCACTGGGTGGATTCGCCGGCATGCTTGGACGTGGCGTGCTGGGAGGCATGCTCGGCGGACTCGCCGGCAACGCTGCCGGATTCGCGGCCGGTGCCTCGGTGACATTCGCCACCACCTATGCGCTGGGACATGCCGCAGAGCAGTACTACGCGCAGGGGCGTTCGCTTTCGACCGCGGACATGAAGGCGTTGTTCACACGCTTCCAGACCGATGCCACGACGCTGTTTCCGAACGTGGAAGCGCGCGTGCGCGATCTCGCCGCGAACGGCAACGTGGGGAGCCTTCTGCGCGGCTCCACACTCGCTACGCGGCACTCAGCGTAAACACCGTCACCTCTGGCCGCACGTTGAATCGCACCGGCAGCACGGTGCCAACACCACGGCTGATGTACATCTGCCGTTCATGCGACAACGCAAACGCTCCACTGGTGTATCGCTTGTTCTTCACGGGCAGTACGGGTGGCGGGAGAAACGGCGGCTTGCACTGACCACCGTGCGTGTGCCCAGCGAGAATCCACCCTTGGAATCGGTCCCACCCCGCCAGATCCACGGTGTCCGGGTTGTGCGTGAGTGCGATTGCCGGCGTGTTCGGCGCGAGATTCGCGAACGCGCGCTGCGGTTGAAAGGCGCCTCCCCACAGATCACCGAGTCCGATGATCTGCAGCCCATGCACGTCGGACATTTCATTCACCAACACCGTGACGCCGAGATTGCGCAGGATGCCACTCATCCGCGCCGCTTCGTCCGGATGCGCCCAACGAATGCCATAGTCGTGATTGCCAAGCGACGCAAACGTCCCCAGGCGTCCGCGCACCATGTGGGCATAGATCGACTCGGCATGCGTGAACAGGTCGCGATGGAAGCTTGTAAAGTCGCCCGTGTACACGACGATGTCCGGTTGCAACGCCCGCACCCGATTGAACGTCTCAAGCACAAACGCATCGGGCACGATGTCGCTCACGTGAATGTCAGACAGCTGCACGAGCGTCTTGCCGACCAGCGCCGTTGGCAACCCGCGCACAACCATCGCGCGCTGCGTGATATCGAGCCACTGCGGCTCGATGTAGCGCGTGTACACGCCAACACCGACGGCGCCGGTGACCAGTCCGGCTGACGTGAGCAGAAAACTGCGACGGGAGATCATGCCTATGGTCTCACGTAGGCCGGCACCGACTTCAGTATAGGTGATACGTTGGCCAGGGTCGCGCCCGCCCACATCGACGGCACGCCGCGTATGAACCCGACCAGCCCCGCGATCGGCGCCGTGATCTGTCCGGTGCGCCGTCCCAGATAGTCGGTCGTGTAGCCGATCACTTGTCCGGCCTTCACCTTCGTGTCGCGCGACACCATCGCAAAAAACATCCCCGGTTTGTCCGCCGTGATCCGACTGCCACTGCCAAGCCACGTCGCGCGTGACATCGATGTGGCACGGTCCGAGGTCATGTGCAACGCCCCCAGCACGCGCAGCGACCCCTTCACCAACTGCTCCACATCATCCGGCAAGACCAGGCCGCTGCGTCCCGCCTCGGCGACCATCGCGTACTTGCCACGCGACAGCGCAAAGCTGCTGAGGCTTCGCGTGGACGCCGGATTGCTGATGTCGAGATCGCGCACGATGACGTGGTCGATCCCGAAGGCCATGACCAGCGCACGAGTCGCCGAATCCTGTGTCACGTGGCCAGTGCGGGTCCAATAGGAGTACGGACGCAAGTCCTCGTCCAGATCGCCGCCGTGCAGGTCAATGATGACATCCGCCGGGCCCACGATCTGCTCCGCGACCATCGCCAGCGCGCGCTCGCTCTGCGTGCCCTTCGCATTGCCCGGATAGACCGCGTTCATTCCCTTCTTGTCGACCGGATTCGTGTGCACGGTCATTTGTTCGAACGACGCCACATTGAGCAGCGGCGCGATGATCACGGTGCCCACGAGCGATTGTGGATTCACGCGCTCGATGAGGCGCATGAGCGCGACCGACGACGCGTACTCCGTTCCGTGCGCTCCGGACACGAAGGCCACCGTGGGACCCGGCAAGGCGCCGTGGATCACGACGACCGGAATATTGGTGCTGGCGTCTGCGCCAGCGGGCACGGCGAGCTCACCGTACGCGCGCGTGCCACGAGCCGCCGATGCCGACCCGACCGAGAACGTCGACCGCGGTGTCGTGGATTGCGCGCGTCCCATCTGCGGTGAAATGCACAGCAGAATCGCGGCACGCGACAGCACGGTGCAGATCGTTGCGATGCGCACTAGGGCGTCACCGTCTGAATATCCACCCGCGAGGGATAGCGCGCCGATCGCCAGATGCTGTGCGTCTGCGCTTTGTAGTCACTCGCTTTGGCGGTAAAGATGTTGGGCACCCATGTTTGCGGATTGCGATCGATGATCGGGAACCACGTGCTCTGCAGCTGCACCATAATCCGATGTCCCTTCTGGAACCGGTAGCTTTGAGTGTGCAGGTCGATGGCGTACGGCGTCACGCGATTCGGCACGATGGGTTCCGGTGTTTCAAACGACGTGCGGAAGCGACCACGAAACACGTCGTTGGCCACCATGAGCTGATAGCCACTCAGCGTATGGTCGGGCGCGTACTCCTCAGGATAGACGTCAATCAGTTTCACCACCCAGTCCGCATCCTGACCCGTGATACTGGCAAACAACCGAGCGGTGATCTCACCCGCCACGACCACGTCCTCCGTCAGCACCGGTGTTTGCCAGCTTAACACATCAGGACGATTGTGCACGAATCGCTGGTCTTCGATCAACCACGTTCTCCAACCCGATCCCTTCGGATAGTACGTCGGCTCGATGGGACGCTTCCGATACGGCACCGGCTTTGCGGGATCGCTCACGAAGCGATCGACACCCGCGCTGTCGGCCCGTGATGGCGCATCAAACGAGAGAAGCCCGTTGCCCCGGAAGTAGAGCGATTTGGTAACCGCCTCCTTGGGCGGCCAGGCGGTGAATGTGCGCCAGCGGC